>NZ_JBEXDB010000001.1:0-163643 GCF_040605575.1 Streptomyces sp. NPDC005566
GCGTCGGCGGCGCCGTTGTTCTTC
This sequence comes from Streptomyces sp. NPDC005566, assembly GCF_040605575.1. NCBI lineage: Bacteria > Bacillati > Actinomycetota > Actinomycetes > Kitasatosporales > Streptomycetaceae > Streptomyces > Streptomyces sp. NPDC005566. The sequence goes on from NZ_JBEXDB010000001.1 coordinate 25, forward strand.
GTGATGTCCAGCCGGAAGTGCTTGTAAGCCGTATCCGTAGTGAAATCGTATGATTTGGTCTGGGCGGCCGCAGAGATGCGGCCGCCCCTCACTCGTGAGTCCTGCAGCAAGTTTCGGTGTTCGCGGTACGGATCAGGGCCGGGCGGACCGACGCCTGCCGAACCGGGGGTTCACTGGCCCTGTTCGTCGCGGCGGCGCTGCCACCGTTGCTCGATCCGGTTCATCATCGACCGGCGCTGCTTGGGATGTCGGCGTTCGCCTCCGCCCCCGCTCTCGCTCCCCGCCTGCGGCTGCTCGCCGGGCTTGGGCGCTTTGCGCCACCCGGTGACCGCCAGCACGGCACAGCCCAGCATGACGAGGAAGCCCACCACGCTGATCCAGATCTGCTGGGCGACCATTCCGGCCATGAGGAGCGCGATACCCACCAGAAAACCGGCCACCGCCTGGTAGACCCGTCGCCGGGTGTACCTGCGCAGCCCGCTTCCCTCAAGCGCTGTCGCGAACTTGGGATCTTCGGCGTACAGCGCTCGCTCCATCTGCTCGAGCATTCGCTGCTCGTGCTCCGAGAGCGGCACGGAGTCCTCCTCGTCGTCGGCCGCGGGGGGCGACCGGTATGCGGCCCTTCCAGAATAGGCAGGGATTCGCCCCCGTGAAACCCGCCCTCTAGCCATAGCCAGTCCGGACCGCCATGTCGGTCCGGCTGCTGAGGCGTAGATTCCCCGACCGCCGATCCGTCATGCCGGATGGTGTCACCCGATCATACGGGGCCTGCGCCCCGATCGGGTGTTCTGGGCCGTACTCCGTCTGCAGCTGCGTTGCTGATCAGCCGTGCTCCGGCCGCTCCACGGCCGCGTTCGGGCCGTGTCCGCGTCATCGCTCAGGCGCGCTTCTCGCCCAGAACGTGCAGCTGGGTCGCCACCGAATGGAACGCCGGCAGTTCCGCGACGGCGGCCTCGAGCCTCAGGAGCGCATCCAGCGCGCCCGACTCGGTGTCCACGAGAACCCCCGGCACGAGGTCCGCGAACACCCGCACACCGTGGACCGCGCCGACCTCCACCCCTGCGGCCGACACCAGCCCGGCGAGCTGGTCGGCGGTGAACCTGCGCGGCACGGGGTCGCCCTCCCCCCAGCGCCCCGCCGGGTCCGTCAGCGCCTGCTTGGCCTCGGTGAAGTGCCCGGCGAGCGCGCGGGCCAGGACGGCACCGCCGATACCGGCGCCCAGCAGGCTGAGCGCACCGGACGGGCGAAGCGCGTCGACCGCGTTCCGTACGCCTTCGGCGGGGTCGTCCACGTACTCCAGGACACCGTGGCACAGGACCGCGTCGTAGCCGGTGCGCTCCACGACGTCGAACAGGCCGAGGATGTCGCCCTGAACGCCGCGGACCCGGTCGGCCACCCCGGCCTCGGCGGCGCGGCGCTCCAGCGCGAACAGCGCGTTGGGGCTGGGGTCGACGACGGTGACCCGGTGACCGAGACGGGCGACGGGCACCGCGAAGTTGCCGGTGCCGCCGCCCGTGTCCAGTACGTCCAGGGCGTCCCTGCCGGTCGCCTTGACGCGGCGCTCGAGAGCGTCCTTCAGGACCTCCCAGACCACGGCGGTACGGAGGGAGGCACGGGGGCGCAGCTGATCCGACACGGCAGTTGACTCCTCGGCACGATGCCGCCACGGACGGCGGAGCGTGAACGGTGCAGGTGGTACGGGCTCTCCACCCTATTGCCTTGCACCGCCGTCCCGGTCACCCCGCGTCGCACCGCCTCCCGGCCTGTTACCGGGGCCGGTCCTTCCGTGGCTGCGGAAGGACCGGCTGGAGCACCAGGAGCCGCTCGACCAGGCGCAGGAACATGGCGGCGTCCCTCAGCAGATCGTCGGCGTCGCGGCTGGTGGCCGCGCCCGGTATACCGGCCTCCGCCCGGGCCCTGCGCGGGGCCCCGGAGGCGAACAGGGCGCTCCATTCGGTGAGTTCGGGGGCTATCTCCGGGAGGACCTCCCAGGCGCTGCGGATCCTCTCCCGGCGGCGCCTGCTGGTTTCGGGACGGCCACGGGCGGCGAGCACGGCGGCTGCGGTACGCAGCGCGGCGAGGTGAGCGGTGGCGTACCGCTCGTTCGGCACGTCGAGTACGGCGGCCTCGTCGAGGCCCGAGTGGGCCTGGACGAGCAGATCGAGAGCGGCGGGCGGCGCAGTGGTGCGACGCGTAACGGGGTGGACGTCGGTTGCCGGACCGGTCAGTGAGGGGGCAGGGCTGCCTGCGCGGCGCCGCGGAGCGGCGGCTGCGGACGAGCTGGCCATGACGAACCTCCTGTCGTCGTGTGACGGCTTCGTGGCCGTATGTATCCATCGTGACGGCCACCACTGACAATCCCTTCCCTGCTATCGCTGACCTGGCACTTTGCTTCGAGCGCGAGTTCGGGCTAGTTTTTTTGCACTGACTGGTCAGTTCAAAAATGGGGGTGGGGTTGTGGACAGCCCGCACGGGGCGGAAGTGAGCGCCGAGGACTTCGGGCTCGAAGGGCCGCGCGGCTGGGCCTTCCGGGGAGTGGACTTCACCGCGGATCCCGGAACGCTCGTCGCGATCGAGGGTCCGTCCGGCTCGGGCCGTACCTGCCTGCTGCTCGCGCTCACCGGCCGGATGCGCTCCACTCAGGGGCACGCGGAGGTCGGTGGTCAGCGCATGCCCGGCCGGCTCGCCGCCGTCCGAAGGATCAGCTCGCTGGGCCCGGTGCCCGGGGTCAGCGAACTCGACCCCGCCTTCACCGTCGCCGAGCATCTGCGTGAACGGGCCCTGCTGCAGCGCCGCTTCGACGGATCCCTGGGCACCCTGCTGGAGCCCCGGGCCCGGCGGAGGGCGACGGCCCGGGCCGCCGTCGACGCCGCGCTGGAGGCCGTCCGTCTGGACACGTCCGCCCTGCCCAAGGCCGAGCGGACCTCCGTACGGGACCTGGAGAGGCTCGAAGCCCTGCGGCTGTCCCTCGCCCTCGCACTGATGGCCAGGCCCCGGCTCCTCGCGGTGGACGACACCGACCTCAAGCTCTCGGACGCGGACCGTGCCGAGGCCTGGGAGCTGCTGGGCGCCCTCGCGGACGCCGGGACGACGGTGCTCGCCGTGTGCAGCGAGGCACCTGAGGACGCGTTGACCGTACGGACCGGAACAGGCGCCACGCGCGAGCAGCCGGACGGAGCGGCCGGCGGCTCCACCGGCGAAAACGACACCGCCAGGAACGACACCGCTGGGAACGACACCGCCGCGACCGACACCGCCGGGAACGACATGAGCGAGAACGCGCCGACCGAGGACGACACGACCGGAGAGGGGACGGCCGATGCGATCGCCGAAACTGGCCGCGCTTGAGCTGAGGCGGTTCGGCAGGGGCCGGATGCCGCGGGCCGCACTCGTGGCCCTCCTGCTGCTCCCCCTGCTGTACGGGGCCCTGTACCTGTGGTCCTTCTGGGATCCGTACGGGCGGCTCGACAGGATTCCCGTCGCGCTCGTCAACGACGACAGGGGCGCGAGCGCGGAGGGCAAGCGCGTCGCGGCAGGCGACGAGATAGCCGGCAGGCTCCTCGACTCCAAGGTCTTCGACTGGCACGAGGTCGACTCCGCCGAGGCCCGCAGGGGCGTCGAGGACGGAACGTACTACCTCTCGCTGACCATGCCGTCCGACTTCAGCAGGCGGATCGCATCGAGTTCCGGCGACTCCCCGGAGACCGGCGCCCTGCAGGTCCGTACGAACGACGCCAACAACTACATCGTCGGGCAGATCTCCCGGACCGTGTTCGCCGAGGTCCGCAGCGCCGCGTCGACGAAGGCCTCACGCGGTTTCCTCGACCGGATCTTCATCAACTTCTCCGGCCTCCATGACGCGACGGCGAAGGCTGCCGCGGGCGCCGACGACCTCAAGGGCGGCGTCGCCAAGGCGAAGAAGGGCTCGAAGGACCTCGCGGCCGGGCTCAAGGACGCCAAGGCGGGCAGCGGCACCCTGTCCGCAGGGATCGTCAGGCTCAACAAGGGTGCCGGCGACCTCGAGACCGGATCCCGGCAGGTCGCCTCCGGTACCCAGCTCCTCGCCGACAAGGTCAACAAGGTCGCCGGCGACGTCCGTCCGTTCCTGAAGGACAACGGCAGGACGATCGGGGCCACGGCGCGGCTGGTCGCCGACTCCTCGAAGACCGTGCGGGACAACCTCGATCTGCTGGTCGAGGCCGCGCCCACCGCGTCGGCCGCCGCCCACGCGGCCTCCGACGATCTGGCCGACGTCTACCGCATCCGCTGCACGGAGCAGCCGCTGCCCGACCCGGGCGTGTGCCCGCAGCTGAAGCGCGCCAGGACCGCGGCTGCCGATGTCGCGAAGGTCTCCGACGACCTGAACACCCTGGCCACCAACCAGAACGGGGACCTGAAGAAGCTGCGCGCCCAGCTGACCACCCTGCAGAAGCAGGCCGACGCCCTCGCCGAGCGTTCGCCGAACCTGGACACGGACCTGGAGTCCGCCGTCTCGAAGATCAACTCGCTCAACACCGGTGCCCACAAGGTCGCCAAGGGCGCCGACGCACTTCACACGGGGCTCGGTACCGCGAAGACCGGGTCCGCGAATCTGGACAGCGGGCTCGGGAAGCTCAAGAAGGGGGCCAAGAGTCTGGACAGCGGGCTGTTCCGGCTCAGTGACGGGTCCGCGACCCTGGCCCAGGGGCTGAACGACGGTGTCGGCAGGATCCCGGACTACGACAAGAAAGACCGCGACGCCCGTACCGGTGTCATGGCCGACCCCGTGCAGTTGGCCTCCTCGTCGCTGCACGCGGCTCCCAACTACGGCACCGGCTTCGCCCCGTACTTCATCCCGCTCTCCCTCTGGGTGGGGGCGATGGTGGCGTACATGCTGATCCAGCCGCTCAACCGGCGTGCGCTCTCGGCCGGCGCACCGGCCTGGCGCATCGCCCTCGCCGGCTGGCTGCCGGTCGCCGCGATCGGCCTGCTCCAGGTGGTCGCCCTGATGTCCGTGCTGCACTGGCGGCTCGGCCTGCAGATGGCGCACGCCGCCGGGACGATCGGCTTCCTGGCCCTGGTCACCTGCTGCTTCGCCGCGATCGTCCAGTGGCTGAACGCACGCTTCGGCGCGGCGGGACGGATCCTCGTGCTGGCGGTGCTGATGCTCCAGCTGACCTCCGCAGGTGGCACGTACCCCGTCCAGACCAGCCCCGGCTTCTTCGGCGCGATCCACCCCTACCTGCCGATGACGTACGTCGTGGAGGGGCTGCGCCGGCTGATCACCGGGGGCGGGCTCGGCCCGGTCTGGCAGGCCTGCGCCGTGCTGCTGGCCTTCACCGCGGGGGCTCTGGCACTGACGGCGCTCTCCGCCCGCCGCAAGCAGGTGTGGACCCTGGACCGGCTGCATCCGGAGCTCAGTCTGTGAGTGCGCCGGGACCTGTGAGAATCGACCGTATGGACAGCAGTAGCACCACGCGCCGCCAGGCCACGCGGCAGAAGCTCTACGAGGCGGCTGTGACCCTCATCGCGGAGAAGGGCTTCTCGGCGACCACGGTGGACGAGATCGCCGAGCGTGCCGGGGTGGCCAAGGGCACGGTCTACTACAACTTCAAGAGCAAGACCGAACTCTTCGAGGAGCTGCTGCGGCACGGCGTCGGACTGCTCACGCAGTCGCTCCGCTCCGCGGCCGAGGAGACCGACGAGCGCGACGGCACCCGGGTGGAGGCCCTGGACGCGATGATCCGGGCCGGTCTGGTCTTCATCGACCGCTATCCGGCCTTCACCCAGCTGTACGTCGCCGAGCTCTGGCGCACCAACCGCGCCTGGCAGTCGACCCTCCTGGTGCTGCGCCAGGAGGCTGTCGCGGTGGTCGAGGGCGTGCTCCGGGAAGGTGTCGCGAACGGTGAGCTCAGCGAGGAGATCGACATCCAGCTGACGGCCGCCGCACTCGTCGGGATGGTCCTGGTGGCGGCGCTCGACTGGCAGGCGTTCCAGCCGGAGCGGTCGATCGACGACGTGCACTCGGCCCTGTCCCTGCTGCTGCACGGGCGCGTCAGCGGACGCTGAGGCGACCCGGGAGCACACGGCACACGAAGACGCCGGCCCGGTGGAATTCGATCCCCCTCGAATGTCCACCGGACCGGCGTCCTCGGTGCTTTCGCGGCGCCCTTCCCCGTGACCCCGATTCCCCCGTGGTCCCCGGGCTCCGCGTCGTACACCCCCGTTGCGTCCGGAGTGCCGCGCCGTTCCGCCGCCCCGTGCCGGCGGTCCGGGCACTGCGCCCCTTCCGTGGTCTCCACTCTGCCGTCCGTGCAGGTGGAGGCCCATCCGCGTCCCTACTCATCTCCCCCACTAGGTACGCATACTCAGAGCTGTGTGCGGGGGCCCACCCGGGGCCGGCGGCGACTGGTTACGATCGCGTCCGTGTCCGTACTCCCCCTGGTGTTCACGAGTGGCTGGGCGAGCGGGATCAACGCCTACGCGGTGGTCCTGCTGCTCGGCGTCTTCGGCGCGACCGGGCTCACCGACGAGGTGCCCGAGTCGCTGCAGCGCACCGATGTGCTCGTGGCGGCCGGGGTGCTCTTCCTGCTCGAGGCGGTGGCCGACAAGATCCCCTACGTGGACTCGGCCTGGGACGCGGTCCACACGGTCGTACGCCCGGTCGCCGGGGCGGTCGTCGCGGCCCTGCTGGCGGGCGAGAGCGGATCGCTGCCGGAGCTCGCGGCCGCGGCGGTCGGCGGTTCCACCGCGCTGATGAGCCATCTGGTGAAGGCGGGCACCAGGATGGCGGTCAACACCTCACCCGAACCGTTCAGCAACGTCGCGGTGAGCGTCGCGGAGGACCTCGGAGTCGCCGGAATCATCACCTTCGCCCTGTTCAACCCCGTGGCCGCGGCCGTCATCGCCGCGACGCTTCTGGTGCTCGGCCTGGTGATACTGCTCTTCCTCGCCTCGCGCATCCGGCGCTTCCTGCGTCGCAGAGCACAGCGACGCGAAGAGAAACGCATGGCCGAAGCGGGCGGGCACCGGCCTCAGGAGTGAGCTGTCGGTGCCACCCCTTAGGGTCACTGACATGGCACGAATTGCGGTGATCGGCGCCGGGGCGGGCGCGATGGCAGCGGCCGCCCGGCTGGCCGTGGCAGGCCACCGGGTGACGGTGTACGAGCGGTCCCGGACCTTCGGCGGCTCGCTCGGCCGGTATGCCCGTGAGGGGTTCGTCTTCGACACCGGGCCCTCGCTGCTGCACCTTCCCGCGGTCTATCGCGACCTGTTCGTCAAGACCGGCAAGGAACCCCTGGAGCAGCGTGTCACGCTCACCCAGGTCGACCCTGCGAGCCGCCACCATTTCGCGGACGGCACCGCGGTCTCCCTGCCGAACGCCTCGCGGGCCGGGGTCGTCGGCGCACTGGACGGGGCACTCGGCAAGGGAGCGGGAGCCCGCTGGGGGGAGTTCCTGGACCGGGCGGGGACGGCGTGGGACCGTTCGCGCAGGCCGCTGCTGGAGGAGCCCCTGCGGGACGACCGGCAGGTGCTGGGCCGCGATCCCTACCCCGCGCTCCGCCGACGCAGGCTGCTGTCCGTCCGGGAGGCGGGCACGGTCGCCGAGATCGGTGCGTGGGAGCTGGCGGACCCCCGGCTGGCCGCCCTGCTCGACGGGTACGCCCTGTCGTACGGCCTGGACCCCCGCCGCGCCCCCGCGGCCGCCGCCCTGCTGCCCTACATGGAGGAGACCTTCGGCAGCTGGTACGTCGCCGGGGGCATGCGTGCGCTCGCCGAGGCGGTGTACGAGCGGTGCCTGGCGCGCCGTGTGACGTTCGTCTTCGGTGCCGAGGTGGTCCGGGTGACCGAGAAGGACGGACGGGCCACGGGCGTCGAACTGGCGGACGGCGAGAGCGTCGAGGCCGATCATGTGGTCCTGGGCGCGCAGCCGTGGCCCGGGCTGCTGTCCGGTCAGGAGGGGCGGCCCGGCCCGGAAGCAGGAGAAGCACAGGAGGACGGGCAGGGTCCGGTGCCGGGCCGCTTCCTGGTGCTGCTGTCGCTGCGCGGCGCCCGGGAGGCAGGTGCGGTGCACCGGAGCGTGGTGCACGGCGAGGACGGGGCCGCTGAGCAGGACGCGGTGTTCGGCGGACGGACCGCGGAGCGGCCCACCGTGACGGTGCTGCGTCCCGACGACCCCACGACCCGCCCCGACGAGGCGCACGAGGCGGTGACCCTGATGGCGACGGTGGCCCCGCACGGTCCGGTCGACTGGACGGACGCGGCGCTGCGCGAGCGGTACGCGGACGTGCTGATCGATCGCGCCCGCGTAGCCGTTCCCGGGCTGCGGGAGCGCATACTCCACGCCGAGGTGCGCACCCCTGCCGAGACCGCCGCCGAGACCGGCGCCGAGGGCGGTTCGGTGCCCGCGCCCGCGCTGGCGGGAGCACGGGGCACGTACCTGCACTCCGGGAACCGCACCGGAATGTCCGGCCTGTATCTGGCGGGCGGCTGGTCGCATCCCGGCGGCGGACTGGCGCACGCCGGGATGTCGGGTGCCCTGGTCGCGGGGCTCGTGGTGGAGGGTGACGGCTTCCGCGGCTCGCAGTGAGCCGCAGAGCGCTCGTCGTCGTGACCGGCCCTGACCGTGACCGACCCTGACCGTGGACGGTCAGTAGCGGTACTGCTCGTTCTGGCCGGTGTCGTACCCGTTGCCGTACGGGGCGGGCTGCTCGGGCGGCAGCGGGGGGTACTGCTCGCCCTCGCGCTGCTGCGGGACCCAGACGCCTCCCGGCGGCGTCTCCGGTGCGTACGGCTCGGCGTAGGGGGCCGTGTACTGCTGCTGGCCCCCGTAGCTGTCGTAGCCGTTGCCGTAGCTGTCGTACGAGGTGTACTGGCCGGGGCCTGCTGCCGCGCCGGTCCCGATGTACGGGTCGGAGTAGGGGGCGTAGTCCGGCGCCGGTGTGCCGTAGTCGTACTGGCCGGTGTAGGAGTCCTGGCCTTGGCCCTGGTAGGCCTCCTGGCCCGGATAGTCACCCTGGCCCTGGTAGGCGCCCTGGCCGCTGTAGGTGTCCTGGGCCGGCTGCGCGTAGTCGGTGTACGGGTCGTAGGCGCCGTACTGCTGCTGCTCGTCCTGCTGCTCCCGGCTGCCGGCGGCTGCGTAGGCGGCATCGGTGTATATGCCGTACTGCCCGGTGTCGTCCGGCAGCGGCTGCGGCTCGTAGACCGCGGATGCCGCGGTCTCCTCCCCGGCGTCCGGGACGGGTTCCTGGTACTCCAGGCCGGAGACCTCGAGCGTGGGTTTCCGGCCGGGTGCGCCGCCGGGCGCTCGGCGACGGCGGCTCTCACCGGGGCTGCCGCCTATGGCCCAGCCCGTCGAGAAGCCCCGCCGGAAGGAGAGGGTCACATACGTCTGGCCCGTCGCGAAGGCGATCGCGCCGAGGGCGATCACCAGCACGGAGGGAATCAGCACACCGAGAACCACACCGAGGAAGCCGCCGAAGGCGAGCAGCCGCCAGCGCAGCCGCGCCTTGTACTGCAGCAGCACCTCGCCCAGCAGCCACAACGCCACGACGCCGAATGCGATGTAGAGGACCGTCCAGCCCACGCCCGCCCCCTCCTACGGCCACCGCCCCGGTTGGTGGCGGGTACGGCCGGTCACGACTGCTTGTGCAGTCCGAGATTCTCGTAGATCTCGAGTGTTGCCGTCGAGTTGTTGAGCGTAATGAAGTGCAGCCCCGGGACACCCTCGGAGAGCAGCTTCGCGCAGAACTCCGTGGCGAACTCGATGCCAATGGAGCGTACAGCGGCGGGATCGTCCTTCGCGGCGAGGATGCGCTCTTTCAGCGAGGAAGGCAGGGACGCGTTGCTGAGCTGCGCGAATCTCTCCAGCTGCCGGACGCTGGTGAGCGGCATCACCTCGGGAATGACGGGGGTGTCGCAACCGGCAGCGACGACGCGGTCACGCATCTGCAGATAGCTCTCCGGCTGGAAGAACATCTGGGTGATCGCATAGTCGGCACCCGCGCGGCACTTGTCCACGAAATGCCTGATGTCGGTGTCCCAGTCGGCCGACCGCGGGTGCATTTCGGGAAAGGCCGCGACGCCGACGCAGAAATCGCCGGACTCCTTGATGAGTCGGACGAGATCCGCCGCGTACCGCACGCCCTGCGGGTGCTCGACCCACTCGGCCATCGGGTCACCCGGCGGGTCTCCGCGCACCGCGAGGATGTTGCGGATGCCTGCGTCGGCGTACTGCCCGACCATGTTGCGCAGCTGGGCGACGGAGTGGTCGACGGCGGTGAGGTGCGCGACGGGGGTGAGCGTGGAGTCGGCGGCGATCTGCTGGGTCGCCCGCACCGTCCCCGCACGCGTCGAACCGCCGGCTCCGTACGTCACGGAGACGAAGCTCGGGCCCACCGCCTCGACCCGCCTCAGGGCGTTCCAGAGGTTCCGTTCGCCCTTCTCGGTCTTGGGCGCCCAGAACTCGAACGAGTACGACGTTTTGCCGGTCGCGAGCAGCTCACGCACGGTGCGAGCGTGATCTGTCCTGGTGGAAGGTGTGCCGAGAGCCATACTGGGAGGTTAACCAGGGCTCGGCGGTACCCCAACCAGACCGGGCCTTTTCGCCCGGATTAATGGGATTGCTGTCCACCCCTCGGACAGCCGCTCCCCCGGAGCGCGAGGCGCGCCCTGCTCAGGCCGTGCGCGCCCTGACGCGCGCGGCGAGTGCCGCGGCCGCCGCAGCGGGATCCGACGCTTCGGTGATCGCCCGCACGACCACGACCCGTCGTGCGCCCGCGTCCAGCACCTCGTCCAGATTGCCCGCGTCGATTCCGCCGATGGCGAACCAGGGGCGCGGCTGGTCGAGTGAGGCGGCGTAGCGGACGAGCCCCAGACCCGGGGCGTGCCGGCCGGGCTTGGTCGGGGTGGGCCAGCAGGGGCCTGTGCAGAAGTAGTCCACGCCCGTTTCGGCGACGGCGGCGTCGACCTCGGACTCGGCGTGGGTGGAGCGGCCGATCACCGCCTCGGCGCCGATGACGGCGCGGGCGGCGGGCACCGGCAGATCGCCCTGCCCGAGGTGCAGCACGTCGGAACCGATGGCGTGGGCGACGTCGGCCCGGTCGTTCACCGCGAGGAGTTTGCCGTGCCGCTTGCAGGCGTCCGCGAACACGGCCAGGTGTTCGAGCTCCTCGGCGGCTTCCATGCCCTTGTCCCTCAACTGCACGATGTCGACGCCGGAGGAGAGCACGGCATCGAGGAACGCGGGAAGGTCGCCCTGCTGTCTGCGGGCGTCCGTGCAGAGGTAGAGCCGGGCGTCGGCCAGCAGCGAGCGAGGCGTGGACATGGTGGATTTCCCCCCGTTGAGTAGGTCGTCGGCCCGGCAGGCCGACGACCCGATGGTCGCCGGCCCGGCGGGTGCCGGTCACGGCAGAGTGCGGGCCGTGCAGCACGGCCCGCACCCCGCGAACGGTCGTCCGGTCAGACGGCGAGCGCCTGGGCCCGGCGCTTCACCTCCGTACCGCGATTCTCACTCAGCGCCTGCGCGGGCGTACCGGGCAGGCTCGGGTCGGGGGTGAAGAGCCACTCCAACATCTCTCCATCGCTGTAGCCGTCGTCCCTCAGGAGCGTCAGGGTCCCTGCGAGTCCCTTGACCACCTTGTTGCCGTCGATGAAGGCGGCAGGTACCTGGAGCGTCCGCCTCTCACCACGTCGTACGGCGATGAGCTGGCCCTCCTTGACCAACTGCCGTACGCGCGTCACCTCGACATCGAGCATTTCCGCGATGTCGGGAAGGTGGAGCCAGTCGGGGACGAGAACATCGATCTTTGCGTCAATCTCGGTCACAGGGACAAGCCTGCCATCCCGGACCGACAGTCGGTAGCCGGGCCGCCCGTAAGGAGGTACCCGGGTCCTACAGTGCCGCTGTCCTCAGCGGTACGGAGGGGTCCGCGGCACGCACCGGATCGACGCGCGCCCCGGCTTCGATGAGCTTGCGGGCCTGGGCGAGGTCGCGCGGCCGGCTGACGGCGATCACCGCCACCAGAACGCCTTCGCGCAGCCAGCAGACCGTCCAGGACGGGTCCGCCGGGTCGCCGCGCCACAGCATGGTGTCGGCTGCTGCGTGGTGACCGGCGTACTGCACGAACCGGCCGAACTGCTCGGACCAGAAGTAGGGCACCGGGTCGTATGTCCGGGGCTGCCCGTCAGCGAGGGCGGCTGCGAGCGTCCGGGGCCCCTGGAGGGCGTTGTCCCAGTGATGGACGAGCAGCCGCTCGCCGTAGCGGGCGGAGGGGAACGAGGCGCAGTCACCCACCGCGTACACGTCGGGCAGGGAGGTGCGCAGCGAACCGTCCGCGGTGATCGAGCCGTCCGGGCCGAGCGCGATGCCGGAGTCTTCCAGCCAGCCGGTGGTGGGGCGGGCGCCGATGCCCACGATCACCGCTCCGGCGGGGATCACCCGGCCGTCCGCCAGGTGGACGGCTCCGGGGTCGACGCGCGCCACCCGGGCGCCGGTGAGGAGTTCGGCTCCGCTGTCGGCGTACCAGCGGGCCATCGGAGCGGCGACGTCGGCGGGCAGGGTGCCCGCGAGGGGGCGTTCGGCGGCTTCGACGACGGTGACCGCGCAGCCCGCGGCACGGGCCGCGGTGGCGAATTCGGCACCGATCCAGCCGGCTCCCACGACCACGACGTCGTGCTGCCGCTCCAGGACGGGCCGCAGCCGTGCGGCATCGTCGACGGTGCGGAGCAGATGGACACCGGGCACACCTTCGGAGCCGGGCAGGACGACGGGCTCGGCCCCGGTGGCGAGGACCAGCACGTCGTACGGGACGGGGCCCTGGGGGGTGTCCAGTTCGTGTGCGGCGGCGCGCAGTCCGCTCACGTCGAGGCCCAGGCGCAGCGTGATGTCCAGCGCCTCGAAGTCGACGTCGAATGCGGAGTCCTCGGCCTTGCCGAGCAGGACCGCCTTCGACAGGGGCGGCCTGTCGTACGGCTGGTGCGGTTCCGCGCCGATCAGGGTGACCTGACCGGCGAAGCCCTGCTCGCGCAGGGCCACGGCGGTCTGCACGCCGGCCATGCCCGCGCCGACGACCACGACCCGGCGCGGCTGCTGTCCCGATTCCCGCTGTTCCGTCTGCTCGCTCACCCGGCCACCCTAGTCACCTGACGTTGCGTCAGGTGGGGAGCTCCTCCACCACGCTCGTCCCGCTGCCCTCCTGGGACTCCCACTCCCACCGCTCGTCCAGTCGCACCCGGCCGTCGGGAAGTTCCGTGACGGTCGAGACGCAGTGGCCGCCGGAGGTCGTTCCGTCCTGCTTCAGCTGCACATAACGGAAGTCCAGGGTGTCTCCCTCCCTGGTGCCCACGAGGTGTCCGCGAACGACGTCACCGCCCGCGTACGCGGCCCAGATCCGTCCCTCCCGCTCCCGGTAGGCGAAGCGTGTGCGGGTGCCGACCTGGCCGGGTGCCTGGTCTGCGACGGGCGACAGGACGAGTCCGTCGAGTGAACGGGCCACGGCGGCTGCTCCCTTACTGGCTGCGGGCGGCGGGGTTTAGGGTGGCCAACGTAAGGCACTCGCGGGAGCCCGGACGCACCGGGCTGAGAGGGAGGCTGGCCGGCCTCCGACCGTACGAACCTGATCCGGGTCATGCCGGCGAAGGGAGGGGCTGGACGCCCATGCGCATCTCCGAGAACGGATCCGACGTCCTTGTCGTCGGGGGCGGCATCATCGGCCTGGTGACCGCGTGGCGGGCGGCCGGGCGCGGCATGTCCGTCGCGGTCGCCGATCCCGATCCGGGCGGCGGGGCGGCCCAGGTCGCGGCCGGAATGCTCGCCGCCGTCACCGAACTCCACTACGGCGAGCAGACGCTGCTCGGCCTCAATGTCGCCTCCGCCGCACGCTATCCGGCGTTCGTGGCCGAACTGGAGGAAGCGAGCGGGCAGGAGACGGGCTTCCGTGCCTGCGGCACGCTGGCGGTCGCACTGGACTCCGACGACCGGGCCCATCTGCGGGAGCTGCACGCCCTGCAGCAGCGTTCGGGGCTGCAGTCGGAGTGGCTGAGCGGCCGCGAGTGCCGCCGGCTGGAGCCGATGCTCGCCCCCGGCGTGCGCGGCGGGCTGCGGGCCGACGGCGACCACCAGGTGGATCCCCGCCGGCTGGCCTCGGCCCTGGTCACCGCGTGCGAGCGGGCCGGTGTGGTCTTCCGCCGGGCCCGGGCGGAGCGGCTCAGTGTGACGGGTGGCCGGGCGGCCGGAGCGGTCCTCACGGACGGTACGGAGCTGAGCGCCGACCAGGTCGTGCTGGCCGCAGGCAGTCTCAGCGGCAGGCTCGCCGGGGTCCCCGAGGAGGTCGTGCCACCGGTCCGCCCGGTCAAGGGGCAGGTGCTGCGGCTGGCCGTGCCGCCCGCGTACGCCCCGTTCCTCAGCCGGACCGTACGGGCCGTGGTCCGCGGCAGTCACGTCTACCTCGTCCCGCGCGCCAACGGCGAGCTGGTCGTGGGCGCGACCAGCGAGGAGATGGGCTGGGACACGACGGTCACCGCGGGCGGGGTCTACGAACTGCTGCGCGACGCCCACGAACTGGTGCCGGGCATCACCGAACTGCCGCTGACCGAGACCCGCGCGGGCCTGCGTCCCGCATCTCCGGACAACGCCCCGCTGCTGGGTCCGACGGCCCTGCCGGGCCTGCACCTCGCCACAGGTCACCACCGCAACGGGGTACTGCTGACGCCCGTCACCGGTGACGTGATGGCCCACGTGCTGACCACCGGCGAACTTCTCGCGGAGGCCCGCCCCTTCGCGCCGAGCCGCTTCGCGCCCTCCGGCCGGGGCCCCGCCTCACCGAACACCTCCCCCGGAGCCCTCACTTCAGCACCTCAGGAGCAGCCCGCATGACAGAGCCCCTGCCCACCACCGTTTCTGCACCTGCGTCGTCCGCGTCCGCGTCCGTCTCCGTCTCCGTGAACGGGGAGCACCGCAGCGTCCCGGCCGGTACCGCCCTGGACACCCTGGTCGCGACCCTGACCACGGCGCACTCCGGTGTCGCCGCCGCGGTCAACGAGGCCGTCGTGCCGCGCAGCCAGTGGCCCGTCACCGCCCTCGGCGAGGGTGACCGCGTCGAGGTCCTCACCGCGGTCCAGGGAGGCTGACCATGTCGGACGATCTCTTCACGCTCGGCTCCACCACCTTCTCGTCCCGGCTGATCATGGGAACGGGCGGTGCGCCCAGCCTCGAGGTGCTGGAGCGCTCCCTGATCGCCGCGGGAACCGAGCTGACCACCGTCGCGATGCGCCGGCTCGACCCGACCGTTCAGGGCTCGGTGCTCTCCGTCCTGGAGCGGCTCTCCATCCGCGTCCTGCCGAACACCGCCGGCTGTTTCACCGCGGGCGAGGCCGTGCTGACCGCCCGGCTGGCCAGGGAGGCGCTCGGCACCGACTGGATCAAGCTGGAGGTCGTGGCCGACGAGCGGACTCTGCTGCCCGATCCGATCGAGCTGCTCGACGCCGCCGAGACCCTCGCGGACGAGGGCTTCACCGTCCTTCCGTACACCAATGACGACCCGGTCCTCGCCCGGAAACTCCAGGACGTGGGGTGTGCGGCGATCATGCCGCTCGGCTCCCCCATCGGCTCCGGGCTCGGCATCCGCAACCCGCACAACTTCCAGCTGATCATCGAGCAGGCCGCGGTTCCGGTGATCCTCGACGCGGGGGCGGGGACCGCTTCGGACGCCGCGCTGGCGATGGAGCTGGGGTGCGCCGCTGTGATGCTCGCCTCAGCGGTGACCCGGGCGCAGGAGCCGGAGCTGATGGCGGCGGCGATGCGGCACGCGGTGGACGGCGGGCGCCTGGCGTACCGGGCCGGCCGGATCCCGAGGCGGCATTTCGCCGAGGCGTCCTCGCCCGCCGGGGGCCGGGCGGTGCTGGATCCGGAGCGCCCGGCCTTCTGACACGGCCGCCCGACCGGCTCGCACGGCTGCTCCACCGGCCGCTCCCAGGTCACAACACGTACATGCCCCTGTCACGGCTCGGCTTCAGAACGGTCCCCGGGCTGCCCCGGCCCGTCCGTCGTGTCCGTGGCGACTCGTAGACTCGACCCGTGGATACGACCCTCCAGGACCCCCTCGTCGGGCAGCTGCTCGACGGCCGCTACCGCATCGATGCGCGCATCGCCGTCGGCGGTATGGCCACGGTCTACCGGGCCGTGGACACCCGTCTCGACCGGGTGCTCGCCCTCAAGGTGATGCATCCGGCCCTGGCGACCGACGCCGCGTTCGTCGAGCGCTTCATCCGTGAGGCCAAGTCCGTGGCCCGGCTGGCGCACCCCAATGTGGTGGCCGTCTTCGACCAGGGCGCCCAGGGCGCGTACGTGTACCTGGCGATGGAGTACGTCGCGGGGTGCACCCTGCGCGATGTCCTGCGCGAGCGTGGCGCCCTGCAGCCGCGGGCCGCACTGGACATCCTGGAGCCGGTCCTCGCCGCGCTCGGCGCCGCGCACCGGGCGGGCTTCGTCCACCGCGACATGAAGCCGGAGAACGTCCTGATAGGGGACGACGGCCGGGTGAAGGTCGCCGACTTCGGTCTCGTACGGGCGGTGGGCACCGTCACGGACACCACCGGCTCGCTCCTGGGCACCGTCTCGTACCTCGCGCCGGAGCAGATCGAGCACGGCACGGCCGATACCCGCGCCGACGTGTACGCCTGCGGAGTCGTGCTGTACGAGATGCTGACCGGCGGCAAGCCGCACACCGGTGAGACCGCCGCACAGGTCATCTACCAGCACCTCAACGAGGACGTCCCGGCCCCGTCCCGTGCGGTTCCGGGCCTGGCCGCCGGGCTGGACGAGCTGGTTGCGGGCGCCGCCGCCCGCAACCCCGAGGCCCGGCCCCATGACGCGGTGGCCCTGCTGGCCCGGTCCCGCGTGGTGCGCGCCGGTCTGACCGAGGAGCAGCTGGACGCGATGCCTCCGCAGGCGATCGCCGAGGCGCATGACGGCGCCGACGACCGTACGAGTGTGATCCCGCGGGTCATCCCGGCCGGCCAGGGCACCGCGCACCACACCAGCCGCCTGGAGATGCCCCCGCTGCCGCCGCGGACGGGTGGCCGCAGGCGGCGGTTCGCCGCCGGATCCCGGCGCGGGATGTTCACGGCGCTCGTGGCCCTCCTGCTGGTCCTGGGAGTCGGTGCGGGTGTCTGGTACATCAATTCGGGGCAGTTCACCCGGGTCCCTTCGCTGCTGGGCCAGACCCAGACGGCGGCGGAGAAGCGGCTCGCGGGCGCCGGTCTCGACGTGGGGGGCGTCAGGCGTTCCTACAGCGACACGGTGGATCGCGGCAGGGTGATCAGCAGCGATCCCGGATCGGGCGAGCGGATCCGTGGCAATGACGCGGTGGGGCTGGTGATCTCGCGCGGGCCGGAGATCGTGCAGGTGCCCGACGTCGAGGGCATCGCGCTCGCCGATGCCCGACGCGAGCTGAAGAAGGTCGGCCTGGTGCCGGGGATGGTGACCCGGGAGTTCAGCGAGGAGATCGCACGGGGCGAGGTGATCCGTACGGATCCTGCCATCGGTACCGATCGCCACCCCGACTCGGCGGTCGCCCTGGTCATCAGCAAGGGCAGCCCGGTCGACGTCCCGGACGTCACGGGGCTCGACGTCGAGGCGGCGAGGGCAGCGTTGGAGGAGGCGGGTCTCAGAGCCGAGGTGCTGCCCGACCGGGTCGACTCCGTCGAGGCCGAGGGCACCGTCGCCCGCCAGACGCCCGGCGACGACGCGGAGGCCGCGGAGGGCGACACCGTCGAGCTCACGGTCTCCAAGGGCCCGCGCATGCTCGACGTCCCGGATGTCACCGGGAAGGACGTGGACGAGGCCAGGAGCACACTGGAGGAGGCAGGGTTCGAGGTCAAGGTCGACCGCGCGTTCCTCTCCTTCAGCGACACGATCGCGAGTCAGTCGGTCGACGGCGGCGAACAGGCCCCGGAAGGCTCCACGATCACCATCAAGACCAAGGGTCTCTAGTACGCATGCGCAACCCAGTTGGCGGTCACGTCCCGGTGGCGGGGGGCCTCGCGAAGGTCGGCCTCGGCTATGCGAGGGAGCTGGCGGCGGAGGCCGTACAGGTCTTCGTCGCCAATCCGCGCGGGTGGGCGGCACCGCAGGGAAACCCGGCGCAGGACGAGCTGTTCCGCTCGGAGTGCGCGGCGGAGTCCATCCCCGCGTACGTCCACGCCCCGTATCTGATCAACTTCGGCTCGCACACCGAGGCCACCGTCGAGAGGTCCGTCGAGTCGCTGCGCCACTCGTTGCGCCGGGCCAGGGAGATCGGCGCCCTGGGCGTGGTGGTGCACACGGGGTCGGCGACCGGAGGGCGACCGCGGTCCGAGGCCCTCGCCCAGGTGCGTACGCACATGAGGCCGCTGCTCGACGAGCTGACCCATGACGACGATCCGTTTCTGCTGCTGGAGTCGACGGCCGGGCAGGGATTCTCGCTCTGTTCACGGACCTGGGACTTCGGCCCGTACTTCGAGGCCCTGGACTCCCACCCCAAGCTGGGGATCTGCCTGGACACCTGCCACATCTACGCGGCGGGCCACGACCTGGCGGGCCACGGCGGCATGCGGCAGACCCTGGATCTGCTGGTGGAGACGGTCGGCGAGGGCCGGCTGAAGCTGATCCACGCCAATGACTCCAAGGACGTCGTGGGCGCGCACAAGGACCGTCACGAGAACATCGGCGCGGGCAACATCGGCGCCGAACCCTTCCGGGAGCTGTTCTCGCATCCGGCGACCGAAGGGGTGCCGCTGATCATCGAGACGCCCGGCGGCAAGGAAGGGCACGCGGCGGACGTGGCGCGTCTGAAGGAACTCCGGGGCCCTGTCGGCCTGTGAGGTGAGCGCGACGGGGTACTCCGTGCGGGTGTACCCGGCTGCCGCGGGGTCAGAGCTCGGGGCCGTCCCCGGGCTCCTCCTGGTAGGAGTAGCGCTGCTCGCTCCACGGATCGCCGATGTTGTGGTAGCCGCGCTCCTCCCAGAATCCGCGGCGGTCGGCGCTCATGTACTCGATGCCGCGGACCCACTTGGGGCCCTTCCAGGCGTACAGGTGCGGCACGACCAGCCGCAGCGGGAATCCGTGTTCGGCGGTGAGGAGTTCGCCGTCCTTGTGGGTGGCGAAGAGCGTGCGGTCGGACATGAAGTCGGACAGCCGCAGGTTCGAGCTGAATCCGTATTCGGCCCAGACCATCACATGGGTGACATGGGGTGCGGGCGGCGCCAGTTCCACGACCGAGCGCGCGAGGACCCCGCCCCATTCGGCTCCGAGCATGCTGAACTTCGTCACGCAGTGGAGATCGGCGACGACCGAGGAGTACGGCAGCGCCGAGAAGTCCTGGTGGTTCCAGCAGCGCTTCTCACCGTCCGCCGTGGCCCCGAAGACCCTGAACTCCCAGCGGTCGGGCTTGAACTTGGGCACCGGCCCGTAATGGGTGACCGGCCAGCCACGCTGCAGTCGCTGCCCCGGCGGTAGCCCGGACTGCTCTGCTGTGCCGCGTTCCCGGCTTTCCGGCTGACCCATGCCTCCATGGTGACAGACAGGCAGGGGTGGTTATGACCAGGGGAGACCCGATTCGGGCAACTCGTACTAAGCATGCACTTACTGGACGGCTGCGGGGTGCGATGCAAGGATGCGGCGCAAACATGCCCAGTTCACCGGTTGGAAGGAGCCTCTGCGATGCAGGGCGACCCCGAGGTCCTCGAGTTTCTGAACGAACAGCTGACCGCCGAATTGACTGCCATCAACCAGTACTTCCTGCACGCCAAGATGCAGGACAACTTCGGCTGGACGAAGCTCGCCAAGTACACGCGGGCCGAGTCGTTCGACGAGATGAAGCACGCCGAGATCCTCACTGACCGGATCCTCTTCCTGGAGGGCCTGCCCAACTACCAGCGGCTCTTCCACGTTCGCGTCGGCCAGACGGTCACCGAGATGTTCCAGGCCGACCGCCAGGTCGAGGTGGAGGCGATCGACCGCCTGAAGCGGGGCATCGACGTGATGCGCGCCAAGGGCGACGTCACCTCGGCGAACATCTTCGAGTCGATCCTGGCGGACGAGGAGCACCACATCGACTACCTCGACACCCAGCTGGAGCTGGTGGAGAAGCTCGGGGAGCCGCTCTACATCGCACAGCTGATCGAGCAGCCGGAGAGCTGACCCGCCCGGCCCGTCCGTGGGGCCCGGGTCCGCGAGAGGCCCTGGCGCGCCCGGCCCGCCCGCTCAGGCGGCGTCGGAGAGCCGGATGTCCGGCGGACCGGCGAAGGTGACGGGCGCACCGGCAGGGGCGCCCGTCGGCTCCGTCCGCCCTTCGATGAGCTCGCGACGCGGGCAGTCGCCGCGTCCGAGCAGTGCCTGGATCCTGCGGACGCAGCCGCCGCAGTCCGTGCCCGCCTTGCAGGCGGAGGCTATCTGGCGAGGCGTGCACGCCCCGTCGTCCGCATGCTTCTTGACCTGCTGTTCCGTGATGCCGAAGCAGGAGCAGACGTACACGCGGTTCACCTCCCGACGGGGTCGATCGCTGCGCCGTCCCGATGTTTCGGTGAGGCTAACCTAACCTTACCCGTCGCGCCAGGCCCGCAAAAGCCCCGGCTACGACTGTGGGGCACGGATCACATGGATCCGTGCCCCACAGGTGCTCTCAGCGGTGCTTCCTACTGGTCGCGGTACATCTCGGCGACCAGGAAGGCCAGGTCGAGGGACTGGCTGCGGTTGAGGCGCGGGTCGCAGGCGGTCTCGTAGCGCTGGTGCAGGTCGTCCACGAAGATCTCGTGGCCGCCGCCCACGCACTCGGTGACGTCGTCACCGGTGAGCTCGACGTGGATGCCGCCCGGGTGGGTGCCCAGGGCCTTGTGGACCTCGAAGAAGCCCTTGACCTCGTCCAGGACGTCGTCGAAGCGGCGCGTCTTGTGTCCGGACGCGGCCTCGAAGGTGTTGCCGTGCATCGGGTCGGTCACCCACACCACCGTGGCTCCGGAGGCGGTGACCTTCTCGACCAGCTCGGGGAGCTTGTCCCGGACCTTGTCGGCGCCCATGCGGACGATGAAGGTCAGCCGGCCCGGCTCGCGGTCGGGGTCGAGACGGTCGACGTAGCCGAGCGCCTCGTCGACGGTGGTCGTCGGGCCGAGCTTGATACCGATGGGGTTGCGGACCTTCGCGGCGAACTCGATGTGCGCGCCGTCCATCTGGCGGGTGCGCTCACCGACCCAGACCATGTGACCCGAGGTGTCGTACAGCCGGCCGGTGCGCGAGTCGGTGCGGGTGAGCGCCGACTCGTAGTCCAGCAGGAGCGCCTCGTGCGAGGCGTAGAACTCGACCGCCTTGAACTCGGCCGGGTCCGTGCCGCACGCCTTCATGAAGTTCAGCGCGTTGTCGATCTCGCGGGCCAGGGCCTCATAGCGCTGGCCGGAGGGAGAGGACTTCACGAAGTCCTGGTTCCAGGCGTGCACCTGGCGCAGGTCGGCGTAGCCGCCGGTGGTGAAGGCGCGGACCAGGTTCAGCGTCGAGGCGGATGCGTGGTACATCCGCTTCAGCCGCTCGGGGTCCGGGATGCGGGCTTCCTCGGTGAAGGCGAAGCCGTTGACGGAGTCGCCGCGGTAGGTCGGCAGGGTCACGCCGTCGCGGGTCTCGGTCGACTTGGAGCGCGGCTTGGAGTACTGGCCCGCGATCCGGCCGATCTTGACCACGGGCACGGAGGCCGCGTAGGTGAGGACGGCGCTCATCTGGAGCAGCGTCTTCAGTTTGGCCCGGATGTTCTCGGCCGACACCGCGTCGAAGGCCTCGGCGCAGTCACCGCCCTGCAGCAGGAACGCCTCGCCCTTGGCAACAGCCGCCAGGCGGGCACGCAGCTGGTCGCACTCGCCCGCGAAGACGAGCGGCGGATACGATTCGAGCTCCGCGAGCACATCGCGCAGAGCCTCGGCATCGGGGTACTCGGGCTGCTGCGCCGCGGGAAGGTCACGCCAGGTGTGGGCACCGGCGACGGAGGTATTGGCGTTCACGGTCACAGCCCCAACATTACGGGGTCGCGGAGCGCGTCCGGCCATGCGCTCAACAATTGAGACACACGCTCGTTTGTCCTGTGGATCCGCTAGGGTTCGGGACATGTTCGCGCAGACGATTCAGAACTGGTGGTGGACCGCTCATCCGGCGGCCCGCTGACTCATCGCGCGTACAGACTTCGCGAAGGCCGCCCGAGGGGCGGCCTTCTCTGCGTTTCGGAGCCGGGAGCCGTTCCTCCATCCGGAAGGAACTCCCATGCCCGACCGTGTCACCGACCTGGTTCGCAGACTGCTCCGGGACGACTGCCCTCCCTTCGCGCTGCTGCGCAGGCGTACACCCGGCCGGGACCACGACACCGTCGAGGTCCTGATCGGCGGGGTCCACGAGGTGGACAGGCTCGCCGATCTCCCCGTGGGCGAGCAGCCTGCCCTGGCCATGGTGCCGTTCCGGCAGATCGCCGAGCGCGGCTTCGACGTACGCGACGACGGCACCCCGCTGGCCGTGCTGGTCGCCCAGGAGTCCTGGGAGCTGCCGCTGGACGAGGTGCTGGCGCGGCTGCCCGCCCATGGCGTACGGGTCGAGGACGGTGCCTTCGACGTCCCCGACGGGGAGTACGCGGACATCGTCCGGCGGGTCATCGAGGACGAGATCGGGCAGGGCGAGGGCGCGAACTTCGTGATCCGGCGGACCTTCGAGGGCGAGATCCCGGGCTTCGGCCGGGCCGACGCGCTGGCGCTGTTCCGGCGGCTGCTGGCCGGTGAGCGGGGCGCGTACTGGACGTTCGTCGTGCACACCGGGGACAGGACGCTGGTCGGCGCCAGTCCCGAGGTGCACGTGCGGATGTCCGGCGGGACCGTCGTGATGAACCCGATCAGCGGGACCTACCGCTACCCCGCCGAGGGGCCGAGCGCCGAGAGCCTGCTGGCCTTCCTCGGCGACCGCAAGGAGACCGAGGAGCTCTCCATGGTGGTCGACGAGGAGCTCAAGATGATGTGCACCGTCGGCGACATGGGCGGTGTGGTGATCGGCCCCCGGCTCAAGGAGATGGCCCACCTCGCGCACACCGAGTACGAACTGCGCGGGCGCTCCTCGCTGGATGTGCGCGAGGTCCTCAAGGAGACGATGTTCGCGGCGACGGTCACCGGTTCCCCGGTGCAGAACGCCTGCCGGGTGATCGAGCGGTACGAGCCCGGTGGCCGCGGCTACTACGCGGGCGCACTGGCCCTGCTGCGCCGGGAGCCCGGCGGGACGCAGACGCTGGACTCCCCCATCCTGATCCGTACCGCGGACATCTCGGCCGGCGGCCGGCTGCGGGTACCGGTCGGGGCGACGCTGGTGCGCCACTCCGACCCGGCGGGCGAGGTCGCCGAGACGCATGCGAAGGCGGCAGGTGTCCTCGCGGCGCTGGGCGTCCGGCCCGGCCGGCCCGAGGCGGAGGCGGGCCGCCCGCAGCTGGCCTCCGATCCGCGGGTGCAGGCGGCCCTGGACGACCGGCGCGGCGGTCTCGCCCCCTTCTGGCTGCGCATGCAGGAGCGCACCCGGGAACTGTCCGGGCACGCGCTGGTGGTGGACGGCGAGGACACGTTCACCGCGATGCTGGCGCATCTCCTGCGCTCCTCGGGCCTCACGGTGTCGGTGCACAGGTACGACGAGCCCGCCCTGCGCGAGACGGTACGGGCGCATGAGGGACCCGTTGTCCTGGGCCCGGGGCCCGGCGACCCCGGGGACGCCTCGGATCCGAAGATGCGTCTGCTGCGCGGGCTGACCGCCGAGCTGGTCGCGGAACACCGCCACGGGCTGCTGGGCGTATGCCTGGGCCATGAGCTGATCGCGGCGGAGCTGGGCCTGGAGATCGTACGGAAGACGGTGCCCTACCAGGGTGCGCAGACCCGCATCGAACTGTTCGGCCGGCCCGAGACCGTCGGTCTCTACAACAGCTTCACGGCACGCTGCGACGAGGCCGCCGCCACCGAACTGGGGGCGCACGGCATCGAGGTGAGCCGGGACGCGGGCTCCGGGGAGCTGCACGCGCTGCGGGGCAAGGGCTTCGCCTCGGTCCAGTTCCACCCGGAGTCGGTGCTGACGCTGCGGGGGGCCGCGATCGTCACCGGGCTGCTGGCGGCACTGCCGGTGGCCGGCTGAGGATCCGTGGGGCCCCGGGCGGCCGGGGCCCTACGGAGCGGCCGGGACGAGGACGTTGGCGCTGCGGCGGCCCGCCAGGTAGTCGGTGACGTTCTGCACGGTGGCTTCGATGATCTGCCCCACCGCGTCGCGCGTGTAGTACGCCTGGTGCGAGGTCACGATGACGTTCGGGAAGGTGACGAGCCGGGCCAGGGTGTCGTCGTCGACGCCCTCCAGGGACTTGTCGAGGTAGAACAGCCCCGCCTCCGCCTCATACACGTCGAGTCCGACTCCGGTGAAGCGGCCGGCCCGCAGTTCGGCGACGAGCGCCTCGGTGTCGATGAGCCCGCCGCGGCTGGAGTTGACCAGGATCGCGTCGTCCTTCATCGCGGACAGGCTGTCCTTGCCGATGAGGTGGTGGGTGGCGGGCAGCAGCGGTACGTGGAGGCTGATCAGGTCGGCCTCGGCGAAGAGCTGCTCCCTGTCGACGTAGGTCATGCCGAGCGCGGTGCAGGCGGGGTTCTCCGCGACGTCCCAGCCCAGCAGATTCATCCCGAAGCCGTGGGCGATCCGGGTGAACGCCTCACCGATCTTGCCCGTGCCGACCACACCGGCCGTGCGGCCGTGCATGTCCCGCCCGAGGAGCCCGTCGAGCCGGAAGTCGAAGTCACGGGTGCGGCTCACCGCGCGGACGATGTTGCGGTTGACCGCCATGGCGAGGGTCCAGGCGAATTCGGCGACCGAGTGGGGCGAGTAGTACGAGACCCTGGCGACGCGCAGTGCGAGGCGTTCGGCGACGTCGAGGTCGATGTTGTTGAAGCCGGTGGAGCGCTGGGCGATCATCTGCGTGCCGCCCGCCGCCAGGGTCTGCAGGACGGGGCCGCCGAGGTCGGCGTTGACGCTGGTGGAGATGATCTCGTAGCCGGCCGCGATGGGTGCGGTGTCCTTGGTCAGGAAGACGTCCAGGCAGCGGACGTCGTGCAGTCCGGCGAAGGCCTGCTCGATCAGTGGCTTCTCGTCGGACTGCACACCGAATGCCAGGATTTCCACGACGTCTCCCGGGTTGGGGGTGGGGCCTGTCGTCGCGAATATACGGCCCGCACCCCCGGTGCGCCGGTCAGCCGAAGAAGACCCCGGCCTCCGCGTACAGGGCGGGATCGACGGTCTTGAGGCGGGCTGTCGCCTCCCTGATCGGGACGCGTGCGATGTTCGTGCCCTGCAGCGCCACCATGATGCCGAAGTCGCCGTCGTGCACGGCTTCGATGGCGTGCAGCCCGAAACGCGTGGCGAGCCAGCGGTCGAAGGCACTGGGTGTGCCGCCGCGCTGGACATGCCCCAGGACCGTGGTCCTGGCCTCCTTGCCCGTACGCCTCTCGATCTCCTTGGCCAGCCATTCACCGACCCCGGAGAGCCGGACGTGCCCGAAGGAGTCGTGCGACCCGTCCTTGAGGACCATCTCGCCGTGCGCGGGAGCCGCACCCTCGGCGACCACCACGATCGGCGCGTAGCTCGCCCCGAAGCGGGAGGTCACCCAGTCGCAGACCTGGTCGATGTCGAAGCGCTGTTCCGGGATGAGGATGACGTTGGCGCCGCCGGCCAGACCGGAGTGGAGGGCGATCCAGCCCGCGTGCCGGCCCATCACCTCGACGACGAGGACGCGCATATGGGATTCGGCCGTGGTGTGGAGCCGGTCGATCGCCTCGGTCGCGATGCCGACGGCCGTGTCGAAGCCGAAGGTGTAGTCGGTGGCGGAGAGGTCGTTGTCGATGGTCTTGGGAACGCCGACGCACTTGATGCCGTACTCGTCGGACAGGGTCGCCGCGACGCCGAGGGTGTCCTCGCCGCCGATCGTGATGAGGGAGTCGACCTCGTACTTGGCGAGGTTCTCCCTGATCCGGCGGACGCCCTGCCCGGCGTACTCGGCGTCGAACGGATTGGTACGGGAGGAGCCGAGGATCGTGCCGCCGCGCGGCAGGATGCCGCGCACCGCCGGGATGGAGAGCGGCACTGTCTCGCCCTGTAGTGGTCCGCGCCAGCCGTCCCGGAAGCCGGTGAAGTCGTAGCCGTACTCCTGCACGCCCTTGCGGACGATGGCGCGGATGACCGCGTTGAGTCCGGGGCAGTCGCCGCCCCCGGTCAGTACTCCGACCCGCATGGAAGCATCCCTTCGCCGAAGTGAGCTCTCTACGGGTCACGCTAATGGTGATCCAGCTCACTCCGGGATGGGTCGGACGGTCAATTCCCTTGCAGCGGGGGGTGTTTGTTCCCGTCAGGCGTCGTCGAGGCCGGTCTCGATGGCGTACCGCACGAGCTCCACCCGGTTGTGCAGCTGGAGTTTGCCCAGGGTGTTCTGCACGTGGTTCTGCACGGTGCGGTGCGAGATGACCAGGCGTTCGGCGATCTGCTTGTACGAGAGTCCCTTGGCCACGAGCCGCAGCACCTCGGTCTCGCGGTCGGTGAGCTGCGGGGCCTTCGGTTCGTCGGAGGCGGCCGGGGCGGGGTCGGAGGCGAGCCTGCGGTACTCGCCGAGGACCAGTCCGGCGAGACCGGGGGTGAAGACCGGGTCGCCGGCCGCCGTTGCGCGCACGGCGTCGGTCAGCTCCTGGGTGCTGGCCGATTTGAGCAGATAACCGGTGGCGCCCGACTTCACGGCCTCCAGGACGTCGGCGTGCTCACCGCTGGCGGAGAGCACCAGGACGCGCAGCCCGGGGTGGGAGCCGACGAGCTCCTTGCAGACCTGGACGCCCGGCATGCCGGGCAGGTTGAGGTCCAGGACGAGGACGTCGGGGCCGGCCGCCTTGGCGCGGCGCACGGCCTGCGGGCCGTCACCCGCGGTCGCCACCACGTCGAAGCCGGACTCGGCCAGGTCACGGGCCACGGCGTCGCGCCACATCGGATGGTCGTCGACGACCATCACCTTGATGGTCCGCTCCTCGGATGCCTGGGTGTTCGGTGTACTCATCGGGCCGATCCTGCCTTCCCCCGTGAAACCTTCGGAACCTTCAACTCGACCTCGGTGCCCTGTTTGGGTACCGAGATCAGCTCTGCTGTGCCGCCCAGCTCGCGCAGCCGCCCGCGGATCGACAGGGCGACGCCGAGCCGCCCTTCACCCTCCGCCTGGTCGAGCCTGCCCTCCGGGATGCCGGGCCCGTCGTCCCGGACCGTGACGATCACCTCGCCCGGCTCGTCCTCGACCAGGATCCAGGCCTGTGCGCCCTGCCCGGCGTGGACCCGCACGTTGTCCAGCGCGGCGCTCACCGCGGCGGCGAGTTCACGCGCGGCGGCGGGCGCGAGCAGCACCGGGGCGCCGGGTTCCGCGAAGCTGACCCGGGAGCCCGCGTGCCGGGCGAGGAGGGTGCGCAGGTCGCATTCGGACGGCCCGGACTCCTCGTCGTCGATGTCCACGTCCACGGTGCGGACCACCGCGCCCTCGGCGGTGTCCTCGGAGACCCGGGTGGTGGGCACCAGGCCGCTGGAGACCAGGGTGCGCAGGGCGACCTCCTGCTCGCCCGCCATCCTGCCCAGCTCGGCGGCCTCGCCGCCGAGCGCCGAACCACGGCGCTGCACCATCGCGAGGACCTGCAGCACGCTGTCGTGGATGTCGCGGGCGAGGCGCTCGCGTTCACGGGTGGCGGCCTCGATCTCCAGGGCACGGGCCAGGGTGCGCTCACTGGCGCGGGCCACCTCGACGACGTAGCCGATCGCTATCGACGCGACCCAGACCAGCAGGACGTTGTGGAAGGTGTCCCGGCTGGGCTCGCCGCGCTCGACGATGTTGGCGACGGCGACGAGCGTGGAGGCGAAGGCCGCCCAGCGCCAGCCGCCCTTGAGCGCGAAGGCGAGGACGGAGCCCGCGGTCCAGATCGAGGGGAGGGTCGGGCCGTCGACGTGCTGGGCACTGAAGTCGGCGAGCGGGGTGAGCAGGATCCCCGTCAGGGCGATGGCGAGGTCGATGCCGAGGAAGCGTTTGGTGCAGCTCGCGGCGCCCGCCACCCTGGGGAGTGTGGCCAGCGTCCAGATGCTCATGACCGCGAGAAAGGCGATGGCCACCCAGGGCCGGTCGTACGTCTTGTCGCGGAAGCCCGCGAGCAGCACCGCGTAGATCAGGGTCAGTACGCGGTACGCGGTCAGCGCACGCCACAGCGGCTGCTCGACCGACATCCGTACGACCCGCTCGATCCTGGCCATGTCCCCTCCCCCGTTTCCTGCCCCCGGACGGTGAACGACGCTGTTACGCGCCGGACCGTTCCGTCCCCTTCTTCTTCGCTTCTTCGGCGATCTGACGCTTGGCCGCGGTCGCGTAGATGTCCACGTACTCCTGGCCGGAGAGCTTCATGATCTCGTACATGACCTCGTCGGTCACCGAGCGCAGGATGAAGCGGTCGCCGTCCATGCCCTGGTAGCGGCTGAAGTCGAGCGGCTCGCCGATCCTGATGCCGGGCCGCATCAGCTTGGGCACCACCTGGCCGGGCGGCTGGATCTTCTCCGTGTCGATCATCGCGACGGGGATGACGGGTGCGCCGGTGGCGAGGGCCACCCGGGCGAGACCGCCGGGCTTGCCGCGGTAGAGCCGTCCGTCGGGTGACCGGGTGCCCTCCGGGTAGATACCGAAGAGTCCGCCGCTCTCGATGACCTGGATGCCCGCCTTTATGGCCGCCTCACCTGCGCCGCGGCCGCCGGAACGGTCCACCGGGAGCTGGCCCACACCCTTGAAGAAGGCGGCGGTGAGCCTGCCCTTCACTCCGGGGGCGGTGAAGTACTCGGCCTTGGCGATGAACGTCACCTTGCGGTCGAGGACGGCCGGCAGGAAGAACGAGTCGGAGAACGACAGATGGTTGCTCGCGAGGATCGCCGGCCCCTGTGCGGGGATGTTCTCCAGGCCCTCCACCCACGGCCTGAAGGCGAGCTTCAGAGACCCGCCGATGGAGAACTTCATTGCGCCGTAGATCAACTCGGATGCCTCCTGTTGTGCTGTCCGTCCGACCTTAGCCTGTGAGGCCTCGGCCACTTCCGCCCGGCCTGTGACGGTGCTCACCGCCGCGGGAGGCGCCCCGGGGCGGCCGGCGGCGGGAAAACGACGGCCGGGGACGACGTCTGGGACAGCGACGGCCCTGGTCGGTGTCGGTCCGGTCGCGTACGGTGAAGTAATCCTTTTGCACTCCCCTCGCACGCCCCCGTCCCGCTCATGAACAGGAGACCCCGGTGCCGGTCCTTCCTGGAGCCGAGCCGTTCCGCCACGAGGGCGGAGAGGTCGGCGTCCTTCTCTGTCACGGATTCACCGGATCGCCTCAGTCGTTGCGCCCCTGGGCCGACTACCTGGCGGAGCGCGGCCTGACCGTGTCCCTCCCGCTGCTGCCCGGACACGGCACGCGCTGGGAGGACATGGCGGTCACGGGCTGGCAGGACTGGTACGCGGAGGTGGACCGGGAGCTGCGCGTCCTCCTGGCCCGGTGCGAGCAGGTCTTCGTCTTCGGGCTCTCCATGGGGGGCGCTCTGTCGCTGCGCCTCGCGGCGAAGCACGGCGACTCGATCCGGGGCCTGGTCCTGGTGAACCCGGCGAACAAGGTGCACGGGCTGTCCGCGTACGCCCTGCCGGTCGCCCGGCACCTGGTGCGGACGACGAAGGGGCTGACCAGCGATATCGCGCTGGAGGGTTCCGAGGAGGTCGGTTACGACCGGGTGCCGCTGCACGCCGCGCATTCGGTCCGGAAGTTCTTCCGGCTGGTCGACGCCGAACTGCCGCAGGTCACGCAGCCGATGGTGCTGCTGCACAGCCCGCAGGACCATGTCGTACCTCCGGCGGACTCGGCCCGGATCCTCAGCCGGGTGTCGTCGAGGGATGTCGAGGAGATCCTGCTGGAACAGAGCTACCACGTGGCGACGTTGGACCACGATGCGGAGCGGATCTTCGATGAGAGCTACCGGTTCATCGGCCGCCTCGCACCCAGCGTCGGTAGAAAGGGGAGCACGTCCGGTGGCTGAGCATGACGCGGAGCGAGCAGGCAGTGACGAGGAGCGCGAACCGCGTCCCACGGAGGGGGCGGCCGTCCCCGAGAGCACGGAGGACGTCCGGCCGCTGGACGAGGCCGCGGCCTGGGAGGCGATCGTCGCCGGATACGGCGAGGAGCCGCCGGACCCGCCGGGCGCCAAACCGTTCAAGTCGATCGATGACCTCGCCCTGCTGGAGGACGACCAGCTCAACACCCTGCCCGGTACGGACACGGGCGCGGGTGACGACGCGGACAAGGGTGCGGGCAAGAAGGCGCCCGGCAAGCCGCCGGAGAAGAAGCCGCTCGGAAGTTCGGTGGTCTTCGCTCCCGGGGTGGCGGGTCCGCGCGACTACGACGTGGTGGAACCCCAGGACGGCGACGTCGATGATCCGGACGACAGCGAGGAGGGGCATTTCGTCCCTCCGGAGCCGCCGCCGCTGCCCGAGGCCGATGTGACGGCGAAGTTCGCCTGGCTCGCGGTCGTCGGCGGCCCGGTGCTGATGCTGGTCGCGGTACTGCTGCAGTGGGACATGACGTGGTGGCTCACCACGCTCTGCATCGGCGGCTTCCTGGGGGGCTTCGCCACCCTGGTGGCCCGGATGCCCCACGACGAGGACGAGGACAACGACCCGGGGCGCGGCGCGGTCGTCTGACCCCGACGGGCCTTCAGCCCGCCGCGGGCACTCCGAGGGCGGCCAGTACGGGCAGATGGTCCGTGGCCGCCCGAAGGTCCGCTTCGGTGACTCCGGGCAGACCCGCCGGGACGCCGCATCCGAGCACCTCGATGCCGTCGGTCGCGAAGACCGCGTCGATGCGCTTGCCCGGTGCGTGGGGCGGGAAGGTGTACTCGCCACCCCAGGGGCGTACGGACCGGCAGTCCTGGAGCCGGCCGGCGAGCCGCCGGAACGCCCGCCCTTCCGGTACGTCGTTGAGGTCTCCCGCCACGACGGCGTGGGGGACGTCCATCGCGTCGAGCTGTGCGAGCAGGAGCTCCGCCTGGGCGTGGCGTTCCTCGCGCTGCAGGCTGAGATGGCAGCTCACGACCCCCAGCCTGGCCCCCGCGATCCGTACCACCGCCGTGGCCAGGCCCCGCCGGTGAAGTCCGGGGGTGAGCGGCAGCAGGACGTCCTCGGTGCGTTCCACCGTGGCGCGCAGGGAGCACAGCAGCAGCGGTCCTGCCGCGGGGGCGCCGCCGCCGAGGATCACCAGGTCGGTCATGGCGGCGAGCCGGGCCGCCGCCTTGCGCCAGCGGAAGAAGCGCGGGGCCTCCTGGACGCACACCAGGTCGGGTGCGCAGGCGCGGATGACGCGGGCCAGCGCCTCGGTGTCGTCGCGCAGCGAGCGGACGTTGTAGCTGAGCACCCTGATGACGGCCGAACCGTCCGGCTCGGTACGGGAGTCGGGCAGCGGCATCGGCGTCGTGACCATGCGAAGCACGATACGACGGACGCCCGTCGCGCCCCGCGGGGCGCGACGGGCGTCCGTCGTCGTCGTGCTGACGGGCTCAGCCCTGGCGAGCCAGGTCGGCCGCACCCACCAGGCCTGCCTTGCCGCCCAGTTGGGCCGCGAGGACCTGGGCGTGCGGACGCCACTCGCCGCCGATCAGCCAGCGCCGGAACGACTTGCGGATCGGGTCGAGGACCAGTTCGCCCTCGTCCGAGACGCCGCCGCCGACGATGAACGCCGACGGGTCGAAGAGCGACGCGAGGTCGGCGAGTCCGGCTCCGGCCCAGCGGGCCAGCTCACGGAACGAGTCGACGGCCACCAGGTCGCCCTGCCGGGCGGCCTCGCTGATGTGCTTGCCCTCGATGCCGTCGACCGTGCCGTCGCCGAGCGACAGCAGTATCGCGGCGTTCTCCGGGGTGGCGTTGGCGCGCTGCTTCGCGTACCGGACGAGTGCCCGCCCGGATGCGTACTGCTCCCAGCAGCCCTGGCTTCCGCAGCCGCAGAGCAGGCCGTCCGGGACAACCCGGATATGACCGAATTCCGCCGCCACGCCGAAGCGTCCGCGGCGCAGCTTGTTGCCGATGATGATGCCGCCGCCGAGGCCGGTGCCGAGCGTGATGCAGATGACGTCGTCGTGCCCCTGGCCGGCACCGAAGCGGTATTCGCCCCAGGCCGCCGCATTGGCGTCGTTCTCGACGACGACCGGCAGGCCGACGCGCTGCTCGACCTTGTCCTTGAGCGGCTCGTGGCGCCAGTTGATGTTCGGAGCGAACAGCACGGTGG
Organism: Streptomyces sp. NPDC005566; assembly: GCF_040605575.1. NCBI lineage: Bacteria > Bacillati > Actinomycetota > Actinomycetes > Kitasatosporales > Streptomycetaceae > Streptomyces > Streptomyces sp. NPDC005566. The sequence goes on from NZ_JBEXDB010000001.1 coordinate 32,365, forward strand.
CGCGCTTGTCGTCGACATACCCGGCTGCGCCGATGCCGACCGCCTCGACTTGGTGCCCCTCGCTCGCCCCGGCCACGGCCGAGCAGATGGCGTCGACGATGCCTTCGGCCGTCGGCGGGGTCGATACCTTGAACATCGAGAGGATCCGGCCCTCTTCGTCGACCACTCCAGCCGCGATCTTCGTGCCGCCGATATCGACGCCGATGGTGAGTCCCATGAATCCCTCAGTTTCGGTCGAGCCCCGCTACGGCCAACCGTACCCGAGCCGGGGACGGGTATTTCCTGCCCACGGTCAGTCCAGGTCGATGTGTTCACTGCCGCCGGGACCCTCGTCACGCGGGTCCGAAGGGTCGTCGGCGGCCTTTTTCGCCGGGCCCGGGGTACTTGTCGTACTACCCGTCGAGCCTCCGGCGCCCTCGGTGCCGCGGGTCCAGCGGCCTTCCTGGCCCTCGACCGCGGAACGGTAGGCGGCGAGAAGTTCGTTGCCGGCGGCGGCGAGATGGTCGAAGAGGTCCGGATTGCGCTCGATGACCGGCTCGACCGCGGACTTGGCCTGCCGGATCACCTGCTGGACGGTGCCCTGGGCGGCCATGCCGAGCAGCGGCGACTGGAGGGAGGTGACCTTGTCGGCCACCGCGTCGATCAGCTTGCGCAGCTCTTCCGCGGCGGATCCGGGCTGCGGCCCGTACTGGGCCCGCCGACGGGCCTTCTCCGCCTCGAGGTCCTCGGCGCAGGCCTCGGCCCACGCGTCGTCGTCGACGGGACGATCGGTGGCTTCACTCATGGCGGACTCCTGCGACGCGGTTGCCTGTGGTGGCCCCACGGGCCACGTACTACCGACGTTACCCGAACGGTGGTACGCCGTTCATCGTGTCCTCGGCCAGAGCGTGGGGTCCGGCGTGAACCGGACACGCAGGACCCCTTCGGTCAGCGCGGCCCCTGAGACGGTGCAGCGGCGCAGCGCGGACTCCAGGCGCACGATCCGGTGGAACGCACCCACGGTGAGGAGCAGTTCGTCACCGCGCCGGACGAGCCGCAGTTCCTCCTTGACGGCTCCGGGCAGGGGCAGGCACCAGACGAGGACGCCGTCGCCCCCCTCGCTCCGGGAGTCCTCCGTCCACGAGGGGTCCCCGGCACGGCCCGGTGTCCGTTCGTCGGGTGCGCAGGCCTCACCCAGGAGGGCGAGGTCGTCGAGGCCCTGCGGGTCACGTCCGAGGTGGGCCACCTCGGTCAGCGGGGTCCCGGGGGCCCATACCTGGTGCCAGCGGTCCAGGCTCTTCTCCTGCTGGGCGGCGAGACCGGCGAACCAGGGGTCGGACGAGTGCCGGGGCAGGACGCGGTTGGCCACCAGCGTGTCGACGCGCAGCCCGTGCAGGGCCAGTCCGGTACGGGCGGCGCCAAGGGTGTCCTCGGCGGCCGGCCCCGGTTCGGCGACCAGCCGCACGGTGGTGGAGCTGTCCTCGATCAGTGCCTCGACCGCGGCGAGCTCGGCGTCCTTGCGGGCGGCGGCCTCGTACAGCCACTGCGCCGGCATGGGGACACCGGCGAGCTGGGCGAGCATAGGGCGCAGTGCACGGGCTGCCTGGCGTTCCTGGGGCAGGAGGCGGCGCAGGTAGCGGCGCAGCTGCCCGGGCAGGGCGAGCAGGGCGAGGGCGTCGGCCAGCGGGGGGAGGTCGACGACGAGCACGTCGTAGCCGTCCTTCGACCAGTCGCCCTCGGCCGCGCGGCGCAGGGTGTGCAGGAGGGCGAGCTGGGCGCTGCCGGGCAGCTCGGTGAGTTCCTCACCGTCCAGCCGGCCCGCGCCGAGCAGGTCGAGCGCTCCGGACGCCCGGTCCTGGAGGGCGACGAGTTCGCTGCGGAAGTGTTCGCCGGAGTCGATGCGGGCGTGGTGGAGCCCGTCGGTGACCTCGGTGGGTCCGGTGCCGGCCGGGAAGCCGGGTACGGCGTCCGCGGAGATCAGGAGGGTGCGCCGGCCGCTGCGGGCCGCAGCCAGTGCGGTCGCCGCGGCGACGGTGGTACGGCCTGCGCCGCCGGGGCCGGTGACGAGGACCGTACGCACGTGATCAGGCCTTCGGGACGGACTCGACGCGCTTCTTCAGTCCGGCCAGGGCACGGTCGATGATGACCTTCTCGGCCTTGCGCTTGATCATGCCCAGCAGCGGGATCTTGACGTCGACGGCCAGCCGGTAGGTGACCTCGGTGCGGTCGCCGCCGACCGGGGCCAGCGCGTAGCTGCCGTCGAGGGCGCGCAGCATCTGGGACTTCACGAGGGTCCAGCTGACCTCGTTCGCGCCGTTCCAGGTGTAGGCGAGGACGTGGTCGTCCTTGATCGCTCCGGCGTCCAGCACCAGCCGGACCTGCTCGGCGCGGCCCAGGTCGTCGGTGGCCAGGATCTCGGCCTCCTTCACCTCGCCGGTCCATTCCGGATAGCGGGCGAAGTCGGAGATCACTCCCATGACGTCGGCCGGTGCCGCCTCGATCGTGATGCTCGAGCTGGTGTGTTCAGCCATCGCCGTGGCCCTCCAGTGCGGTGTACCGGTCGCGTTCGGCAGAGGCCTGCCGTGTGCAGGCTATCGCGTACCCGACGCGGCCCCGGCCACGCCCCGGCCGCAGGCCCGGACCCGCGGCCCTCACCACTCCAGGGCCCAGGGCCGCCCGGTCGACGCGAAGTGGCCGACGTTGACGCACTCGGTGACGCCGATCCGCATCCGTCGTACCAACGGCTGGTGAACGTGGCCGAAAATCGCGTACCTCGGGCGGGTGCGGTGAATGGCGTCCAGGAGCGCGCGGCTGCCGCGCTCGAAGCGGCGGGCCACCGTGTCGTACGTCAGCTCGGGCACATCGGGCGGGATGTGCGAGCACAGGACGTCCACCGGTCCGAGCCCTTCGACCTTGGCTGCGTACTCCTCGTCACTGATCTCGTACGGGGTGTTCATCGGGGTTCTGAGACCGCCTCCGACGAACCCGAAGACCCGGCCGCCGATCTCCACGCGCTCGCCGTCCAGGACCGTGGTGCCGGGGCCGGCGAACTCGGGCCACAGAGCGGGCACGTCGACGTTGCCGTAGGTGGCGTATGTCGGGGTGGGCAGCACGGCGAACATCTCGGCGTACTGCTTGCGCACGGCTCCCAGGATCGCGGCGTTGCGGTCCCTGCCCGCCCACAGGGCGCGGCCGAAATCACGCGCCTCCTCGAAGCGGCGTGCGGTGCGCAGCTCGACGATGCGGTCCGCGTTGTCCTTCCCGAACAGGTCCGGGAAGATGCCGCGCGAGTGGTCCGCGTAGTCGAGGAAGAGGACCAGGTCACCGAGGCAGATCAGGGCGTCCGCGCCGTCCCCGGCGCGTGCCAGCGCCTCCGTGTTGCCGTGCACGTCACTGACCACGTGCACACGCGTTCCGCGGGTGCCGGTTGCGTCTCGACCGTCCGGTCCGCTGGCTCGCATGGAGATCACCCTAGGTTCTCCGCACCCGCGCTGGGTAGAGCCCACCGGACCTGCGGTTACTTCCGGGTCGTGACAGGGGTGGACTAATGTGCACCCGAGGACCACTTGTATGTGTGATGCATAAGACATCTGGCCGGAACCCCCTATCCGGAACCGAGTACTGATGGGTAACGTCCCGCCAGTCCAGTCGTGCTCACCCCACTGAGCATCTGCCAGTCTTGGACCGATCCGGTGCGTCACACAGAGCCGTGGAACCGGAGCCCGATGAGGAGCAGCAGTCTTGCGCGAGTTCAGCCTTCCGGCCCTGTACGAGGTCCCAACGGACGGCAACCTGACGGATCTCATCCGCCGCAATGCCGCTCAGCATCCCGATGTCGCGGTGATGAGCCGCAAGGTGGCCGGCGTCTGGACGGACGTCACGGCCACCCAGTTCCTGGCTGAGGTCAGGGACGCCGCCAAGGGCCTGATCGCGGCGGGCATCGAGCCCGGCGACCGGGTCGCCCTCATGTCCCGCACCCGCTTCGAGTGGGTCCTGCTGGACTTCGCCATCTGGAGCGCGGGCGCGGTCACCGTGCCGGTCTACGAGACCAGCTCCGCCGAGCAGGTCCAGTGGATACTCGGCGACTCCGGTGCGGTCGCGGTCATCGTGGAGAGCGACGCCCATGCCGAGTCCGTCGCCTCGGTGCGCGACGCGCTCCCCGGGCTGGGGCACGTGTGGCAGATCGACCGGGGCGCGGTCGGCGAGCTGACCGCCTCGGGCGCCGTCGTCTCCGACGAGACCCTCGATCTGCGCATGGTGAGCGCCAAGGCCGACGACCCGGCCACCATCGTCTACACCTCGGGCACCACCGGCCGCCCCAAGGGCTGCGTGCTGACGCACCGCAGCTTCTTCGCGGAGTGCGGCAACGTCGTGGAGCGGCTGAAGCCCCTCTTCCGTACGGGTGAGTGCTCCGTCCTCCTCTTCCTTCCCGCCGCGCACGTCTTCGGCCGGCTGGTCGAGGTCGCCTCGGTGATGGCCCCGATCAAGCTCGGCTGTGTGCCGGACATCAAGAACCTCACCGACGAGCTGGCCTCGTTCCGTCCGACGCTGATCCTCGGTGTGCCACGGGTCTTCGAGAAGGTCTACAACTCGGCGCGCGCCAAGGCGCAGGCCGACGGCAAGGGCAAGATCTTCGACCGGGCGGCCGACACGGCGATCGCTTACAGCCGCGCGCTGGGCACGCCGCAGGGCCCGTCGGTGGGCCTGAAGGTCAAGCACAAGGTCTTCGACAAGCTGGTGTTCAGCAAGCTGCGGGCCGTGCTCGGCGGTCGCGGTGAGTACGCGATCTCGGGCGGCGCGCCGCTCGGGGAGCGGCTCGGCCACTTCTTCCGTGGCATCGGCTTCACGGTGCTGGAGGGTTACGGCCTCACCGAGACCTGCGCGGCCACGGCCTTCAACCCGTGGGACCGGCAGAAGATCGGTACGGTCGGCCAGCCGCTGCCCGGCTCGGTCGTGCGCATCGCCGACGACGGCGAGGTGCTCCTGCACGGCGAACAGCTGTTCACGGGGTACTGGAAGAACGACGCGGCGACGGCCGAGGCACTGGCCGACGGCTGGTTCCACACGGGCGACATCGGCACGCTCGACGAGGACGGCTATCTCGCGATCACCGGCCGCAAGAAGGAGATCATCGTCACGGCGGGCGGCAAGAACGTCGCCCCGGCGGTGATCGAGGACCGGATCCGTGCACACGCCCTGGTGGCCGAGTGCATGGTGGTCGGCGACGGACGGCCGTTCATCGGCGCCCTGGTCACTCTCGACGAGGAGTTCCTCTCCCGCTGGGCCGAGGAGAACGGCAGGCCGGCCGGTTCCACGGCGGTGTCGCTGCGCGAGGACGCCGATCTCCTGGCCGAGGTGCAGCGAGCGATCGACGACGGCAACGCGGCGGTGTCGAAGGCGGAGTCGGTGCGCAAGTTCCGCATCCTGGCCCAGCAGTTCACGGAGGAGGCGGGCCACATCACGCCGTCGCTGAAGCTGAAGCGCAACGTCGTGGCGAAGGACTTCGCCGACGAGGTCGAGTCGATCTACCGCGCCTGAGCGCACGACGGTACCGGCCGTACGACAGGGCCGTACACCTGGCAAGGGGCCCGCACCACAACGGTGCGGGCCCCTCCCCGTACGCGGTCAGAGCAGTGTCTTCAGCTCCTCCGCGAGCAGGTCCCAGCGCCACTTCTCCTCGACCCAGGCCCTGCCCCGCTCCCCCATCCGCCGGCGCAGTTCGGGATCACCGAGGAGGGTGATGATCCGGTCGGCGGACTCCTCGGCCGAGCCGCCCCGCACCACCCACCCGGTCTCGCCGTCGAGCACCGCGTCGGGAGCACCGCCCGAGTCGCCCGCCACCACCGGCAGCCCGGTCGCGGACGCCTCCAGGTACACGATGCCCAGGCCTTCGACGTCGAGCCCGCCGCGCCGGGTGCGGCAGGGCATGGCGAACACATCGCCGGCGCCGTAGTGCGCGGGCAGCTCCTCCCACGGCACCGCTCCGGTGAATCGCACGGAGTCCTGGACCCCCGTCTCGGCGGCCAGCTTCTTCAGCTGCCCCGCGTACGGGCCGCCGCCGACGATCAGCAGGACGGCGTCCGGCACCCGCGCCAGGATGGCGGGCATGGCGAGGATGAGGGTGTCCTGGCCCTTGCGCGGGACGAGCCGCGACACACAGACGACGACGGGCCGGTCCGCGAGCCCCAGCCGGGCCCTGACGCGGTCACCGCCCGAGGACGGGTGGAAAGTCGACTCGTCGACACCGGGCGGCAGCTGCACCATGCGTCCCGCGGCTTCGGGGGTGAGGGCCGCGGCGATCCTGGAGCGGGTGTACTCGCCGAGGTACGTGATCGTGTCCGTGCCCTCGCCGATGCGGCGCAGCAGCTGCCGGGACCCGGGCAGCTGGGCCCAGCCCGCCTCGTGCCCGTGGGTGGTCGCCACGATGCGGCGTGCTCCGGCCCTGCGGAGCGCGGGTGCCATCAGGCCGAGGGGGGCCGCCGCGCCGAACCAGACGGAGGAGCATTCGTGTTCGCGCAGCAGCCGGACCGCCTGCCGGGTGACTCGCGGGGTGGGCAGCAGCATCGTCGTACGGTCGCGCACGACGGTGAAGGGCTGTTCCGCGTCGAAGGCGGCGGTGGCCTCCTGGCCCTCCGTGCCGCGCTTCCAGGTGGAGGCGTAGACGACGAGCCGGCCGGGGTCCACGCGCAGGGCCATGTTGTGCAGGAAGGCCTGGATGCCACCGGGGCGGGGCGGGAAGTCGTTGGTCACGATCAAGGTCTTGTCCATCGCCGCCGACAGTACCGGGCTGCCGACCGGCCCTGCTTGACGGCTCCCGCACATCAGGCAACGGCATCATGACGGTTATGCGTCTGCTCCTCGCCACCTGGATCCTCACCCGAGCGGCGCTGCTGCTCTGCGTCTTCAAGGTGTTCACGGTGCCGGGCCCGGACCTCACGAGTGACGTCTCGGTGATCTACCAGGGCTGGTACGAGGTGCTCCGCGCCGGTTCGTACCCGCTGGAGGACGTCACCTGGCAGTACCCGCCCGCCGCCGCGCTGGCGGTGCTCGCCCCGGCCCTGCTGCCCTTCCTGGAGTACGCGTCCGCCTTCTTCTTCGTCGTACTGGCATGCGACGCCGTGGTGCTTCTGCTCCTGCTGTACGCGTCCGGCCGTCCGGGCACCCGTGCGGCGGGCACCTGGGTGTGGGTGGTGGGTGTGCCGCTGCTCGGGCCGACGGTGTACGCCCGGTACGACCTGATGGTGACGGCCGTCGCGGTGGCGGCGCTGCTGGCCGGGGTGCGCCACCCGCGGGTTCTGGGGGCGCTGGCGGCGTTCGGTGCGCTGATGAAGGTGTGGCCGGTCCTGCTGCTGGCCGGTACGCCCCGGGGGCGTGCCACGCGGCGCTCCTGGTCGGCCGCGGCGGCGACGGCCGGCGGACTCCTCCTGGTGGCGGCGGCTCTGCCCGGTGCGTTCGCGTTCCTGACGTTCCAGCGGGACCGGGGGCTGGAGGTCGAGTCGCTGGGGGCGCTGGCCTTCCACCTGGCGCGGCAGTTCGGCTGGGAGGGCCGGGTGGAACTGCGGTACGGCTCGATGGAGTTCGCCGGTGCCCACGTCGGGCAGGTGAGCACCCTGGCACTGGGGCTGAGCGTCCTCGCCCTCGGCTGGCTGCTGGTGTGGCGGCTGCGGGCCCGCACGTTCGCGGTGCACACCCCGGCGGACGCGGCGTTCACGGCGGTGCTGCTGTTCACCACGACCAGCCGTGTCATCAGCCCGCAGTACATGGTGTGGCTGGTCGGTCTGGCCTCGGTGTGCCTGGTGTTTCGCGGAAGCCGGATGGCCCTGCCGGCCTGCCTGGTCCTGGTGGCCACCGGCGTCACCCTGCTGGAGTTCCCGCTGGGGTTCGCGCATGTGGTGGCCAGTGACGCGGAGGGCGTGACGCTCCTCGTCGTACGCAACGGCCTGCTGGTCGCGGCGACGCTGTGCGCCGGGCGGCGGCTGTGGCGGGGGACGGTGCCGGGGACACGGGCCGGTCGCGAGGGCCGGCTCAGCCGAGCCGAGAGCGCAGATACTCCCGCCAGCGCACCGTGAACTCCTCCGGAGTCGTACCGAGCACCGTCTGCATGGCCTGTTCCACCGCCCCGTCCCGCCCGGAACGGGCCCCGACGGCCTTGTAGAAGGCGATCAGCGACTCCTCGCCCCAGTCCTGCGCGATCAGCTCGCAGGCCAGCCAGCCGCCCTCGTACGCCTTCGCGAGGGTGGCCGCGTCCCCGTCGAAGCCGAAGTCCTCGTCCACCGGCAGCCGCGCGGGCAGTTCGGCGCGGCGGACGGCGCCGGTCAGCTCGGGTGCGATCTCCTGGGCGGTACGGCTCTCCTGCCGGTAGGCGGCCCGGTCGGCGAAGCCCTCGGAGAGCCAGACCGGTGTGGCCGCGGAGGTGTGGGCCCTGGTGGCCACGTGGGCGGTCTCGTGGGTGAGAACGACTCTCTGACCGAACTCGCCGAGCATTCCGTACGCCTGCGGATTGACGATCACCCGGTCCGCGGGCGCCCGGCCCCTGCCGCCGACCTCACCGGTGGTGACGGCCGCTATGCCCCGGTAGCTCGCCACGGGTGAGCCGAGGAGGCCCGCCATGTCCTCCACGGATTCCGGCACGAGCACGACCACCCGCTCCGCCCAGGGCTCCGGCCAGCTTCCGGAGACGGCCGGCACGGCCCGGTCCGCGGTGTCCGCGATCCGGCGCAGCTCCCGCTCACGGCGGCCGACGCCGAGGACGAGGCTGTGCGTGCCGCGTACGACCTGGACGTCGCCCTGCTGCCACAGCAGCCCCGGAGCGTCCTGGCCGGCCCGGTCCGCGGCGATGTACCAGGTCCCGTCCTCGCCGCGGCGCACCAGTTCCACGGTGCGGGCGGACGACATCGGGGCGTTGTCGTAGCCCTTGAAGCGGTAGCGCAGCTCGACGTCGGCAGTGACCCGGCCGGAGCCGTTGCCGGTCACGTCCTTCACCTTGTACGCCCAGGACTCCAGGGGTACGTCGGCAAGGTTCTCCAGTTCGGTGCGCTGGGCCGCCCGGAACGACGTGGCCCGCGGGTCGAGCGAGGCCAGGTAGGCGTCGGTGTCGTGCCCCATGACCGCGGCGGCCCTGCGGTCCAGGGTGGTGCCGACCTCCCGGGCGGTGAGGCCGGCTGCGGAGTCGTGCGGCACGGAGCAGGCGGACGCGAGGAGCAGCCCGGCGAGCACGGCGCCCGCCGTGCTCCGTGTGCGGGTGCACCCCCGCCGCGCGTTCCGCGTCCGAACAGCCATCCTGCCGATCGTACGGTCAGACGCGGGTCACCGAGGAGACGGGCATCATGCCGACGGGGTCGTAGCGCACCGGGGCGCCGGGGTACGGGGCGTGGATGACCTGGCCGTTCCCCGCGTACATCCCGATGTGGCTCGCGTCGGCACGGTAGGCGACGAGGTCCCCGGGCATAGCCTCCCCGAGCGGCACCATGCGGCCCGCGTTCCGCTGGGCCTGCGAGGTCCGCGGCAGGCTGACCCCGGCCTGGGCGTACGCCCACTTCATCAGCCCGGAGCAGTCGAACGCGGACGGGCCGTCGGCGCCCCACACGTACGGGCTGCCGAGTGCCTGCCGGGCGGCCATGAGAGCCGCCAGCCCGCGTGCGGAGGCGGCACCGGGAGGAGGGAGCGCCTCCTGTCCGGCGGAGCGCGAAGCGCGGCCGAGGCTCTCGCGGTCCTCGGCGGGCAGTGAGTGCAGCAGCTGCCGGGCCCGGGCCAGCTTGCCCTCGACGGTGCGCTTGTGCCGGGCGACGGCCGCCCGGTTGCGCTCCAGCCCGGCGAGGGCGCCGGTGGCCTCGGCGCGGGTCTGGGCGATCCTGCGCTGGGCCTGCCGGAGTTTGTGCAGCAGAACGGCCCTGCGGTCGCCCAGCCGGTCCAGGGCGGCGGCCCGCTCCAGGAAGGTGTCCGGGTCCGAGGAGAGCAGCAGCGCGAGCGAGGGGTCGATGCCGCCCGAGCGGTACTCCGCACCCGCCATGGAGCCCAGGGCGGTCCGCATCCGGTTGATGCCTTCCTGGGCACGGGCTGCCGCGTCCTGGGCCCTGTCCACCTCGCCGCGCAGCAGGCCGACGTTCTCCCGGGCCTTGTTGAACTGCTCGGTGGCGCGCTCGGCCTCCCCGTACAGCTGGTCGACCCTGGCCTTCGTGCTCTCCCGCGGTCCCTGCGGTTCTGCGCCCGCCGGGGCTGCTCCGAGGGTGGCCGCCGCGGTGGCTGCGGCGGCCGACAGGACGGTGGCCCGGATGCCCCTGGTGGGGCCGGGCCGGGTGGGACGGCGATGCGACACCACAGGAAGCCGCACTCCCTTCCGCTGTACGCAGATGTGCGCAGCCCCTGCCGCCCTGGAGGGCGGACCGACGACCGGGAGCTGCACGGCAGCGCAGACAGTAACCGGACGGCTACGGAGCGACCAAAGGCCGCGCCCGGGTCCGCGCGGGGTAGGAACGGCTCCGCCCCGCCGGTGACCTGTCGGTCTCCGGCGGGGCGGGGCTCAGCGAAGGGTGTGGCGATTCGCTCGTTCGGGCGTCAGATCCGCACGCCGAACTGGAAGGTGCCCATGTAGTCCATCGACTCGTAACGGACCACGGCGCCCGGCTTCGGGGCGTGCAGGATCTGGTTGTTGCCCGCGTACAGGCCCACGTGCGAGGTGTTGTTGAAGAAGACCAGGTCGCCCGGCTTCAGGGCGCTGCGGCCGATCCGGACACCGTCGTTGATCTGGGTGTACGTGGTGCGGGTGATCTGGACGCCGGCTTGGGCGTAGGCCCACTGGGTCAGACCCGAGCAGTCGAACGAGTTGGGGCCGGTGCCGCCGGAGACGTACGGCTTGCCCTGCTGCGTGGAGGCGGCCTGGAGGGCGGCGCCGCCAAGAGCCGAGGCGGGGACCTCGTTGCCGAGGGAGACGCGCTCACCGGCGGCGCGGCTGGCGCGCTGGTCGTCCGCGGCCATCTTGGCCCGCTCGGCGGCGGTGAGGGTGTTCAGGAGCTTCTGGGCGTCGGCGAGCTTGCCCTGGAACTTCTTCTTGTTCTCGCCCAGGGTCTTGCGCACGTCGGCGAGGTCGCCGAGCTTCGCCTGGGCTTCCTTGCGTTGCTGAGCGAGGGTGCGCTGCTTGGACTGGATCTTCTGCAGCGACTCGGTCTGCTTGGCCGTCAGCTGGTCGAGCGCCGAGGCCTGGTCGAGGAAGGTGTCCGGGTCCGAGGCCAGGAAGAGCTGGACGGACGGGTCGATGCCACCGGAGCGGTACTGCGCCGTGGCGAGCGAACCGAGCTCACCACGCATGGTGTTGAGCTCGTCCTGGCCGCGGGCGACCTTGTCCTGGATCGCGTCGACCTGCTTCTTGAGCTTGTCCTGCTGCTCCTTGGCCCCGTTGTACTTCTCGGTGGCGGCCTCGGCCTCGTGGTAGAGCTTGTCGACCTTCGCCTTGACCTCGTTCTTGGTCGGCTTGGGATCGGCGTGCGCAGCCTGGGAAGTCAGGGCCACGGCCGCAGCGGCGGTCGCGGTGAGCACGGTCACGCGGGTGCGGCTCGGCTGCTTGGGACGACGGTGGGACGCCACGAAGGCGAGCTCCTTCTTCCTCGAGCCGCCTACCGGGCTGTGGGGGACTGAATCCCCGGCTCCGTGCACGTCACGGACTCGGCGGTTCCTTCGCTGCCACCCCTGGTGGGTGATCAACCGTGCGAAGGTTCGAGGCCTGACCCTAGTGACCATCCTGTGATCAGTTCAAATCCTCACAGGAAAAATCTCGTCACACCAGGCACTTCTTTACTTTCATCACACCGCGTGTAGTGACGACTTGACGGTACGTTCCCAAAATTCCGGCAAGTCACGCATGTCGCACATGGCGAACTAGACGCGCGAAAGGCGCTTCAGGAGCAATGCGGACGCGACCGGCCGGGCTCCCGCCTTCGCCACCCCGTCGGCCACTTCGCGGTCGGTGGACACCACCACGACGGGCCTGCCCGGCGGTTCCGCGCGGGCCAGCTGCCTGATCAGCTCGTCGGCCGTCACCCCTGCCTTGCTGAACAGCACACGCACCCCGCGCGGCGGCGCGAGCAGGACGGGTGCGGCCAGTTCGGCCCCGTCGAAGACACAGGTCATCTCGGCTCCCGTCTGCGCGGCGAGGACCGAGAGGCCGCCCAGGAGCCGCAACCGCTGCTTCTCCAGCGGCATCTGCGGATAGCCGGTCTTCGTGACGTTGTAGCCGTCCACGATCAGGTGCGCCTGCGGCAGCGCGAGCAGCTGGTCGAGCAACGCCGGATCCGTCTCCGAAAGGGCCCTGGCCGCAATGTCCTTCGGTGACATGCGGCCCGGCTCCACCGCCTCGACACTGTCGGCCGGGCGGATCGACGACGGCGGCAGCGCAAGTTCACGGCGGAGTCCCTGAGCCGCGTCGAGCACGGTGTCCAGGAGCAGCCGCAGCCGCATGTCCTCGACGGAACGCCCTTCCCTGGCCGCCCTGCGGCCCGCCTCGACAGAGGTCTCCGCCTCGGCCAGGCGCGCCTTCAGCCGCCGGGACTCACTCTCGGCGGCGGACACCTGGGCGGCCGCCTCGGCCCGCACGGTGTCCGTCTCGGCGCTGCCCCTGCGCAGGGCCGCCTCGCCGCGTTTCACCTCGCTGAGGGCGCTGCGCAGTTTGCGCTGCAGGGATTCCGCTTCCTTGCGGGCCGCGTCCAGTTCCGAGCGCAGCCGCTCGGTCTCGCTCCTGGTGTGGGTGCGGGCGTGGGCGAGCTCCTCGCGCAGCCTCTCCAGCTCGCGCCGGATCTCCTCGTCCACCCGCTCGGCATCGGCCCGCTGGACCTCCTCGCCCGCCGCGGCCACCAGTTTGACCCAGCCGGCCGGCCGCAGCACGTACGCCGCCGCGGCCACATCGACCGGATCGGCGGCCGCGGGCGGCGCGCCGGACTCCAACGCTGCGGCCAGCTCCGGCTGGCCCTGGTTGATCCGCTCACCGATGCGACGGCGGAAGACCGGATCGCTCTCGAGGGCGGCCGCCATCGCGTTGCCCGCGAACTTGGCACGCCTGGTCGGGGTGAAGCGGGCGTACTGCCTGAGCTGAGGGGGCAGTTCGCCGACGGTCAGACCGCCGAAGGCGTCGGAGACGAGCGCCACGACCTTGCGGCGCACACCCTCGGGCAGCGGACGGTCGAGCGACTCCGCGGCGCCGTCGGCCGCGTCGGCCGGTCCGGCGCCGCCTGTCGGCTGCTCCACCATCCATCACCCCAATATGTCTGTCCGCACGGCCCCGTCAGGAGTCGGCACCCGGCCTGTCGACCAGCTCGATCTGGTCCACCGCGTTGCACCAACGACAGCGCACCGACTCGATGGTCTCACTGACCACCTCCCGCTCCTCGACACTCGACTCCCCGGCCAGGTCGAGGTGGACGTACTCCACGACCTTGGAGGAGCGCGTCACATCGAAGCGGGTGAGATTGCCGCAGAGCGTGCAGCGCCAGCGGGTCCCGTCGGTCGGCGTGGGAACCGTCGTCATCGTTGCGTCCTCTTTCGTCGAGCTCGTACTGCCCAGGTCTTCGATCTCGCGGTGCGCCGTCGAACTGCGAATGTCCTGCGGTAACCCTACGGCCTCGGGTTTACCCATCGGCACGGCGAGGCGATCTGTCATGGTCTCCGCCGGTGCGTCATGCTCTGTACGTGATCGATTGGCGGGATGCCGGGTGGCGGGAGCGGGCCAGGGAGTTCGGGGCCGCGGCCTCGGCGGGCGGCGCACCGGTCACGTACGGCCTCATCGCCGTCTGTTCCGCCGTGTTCCTGATCAGCCCGCTCTCCGGCTTCAACCCGGCCTACGGCACGGCGGACGCCCTGCTCGCGGCGCAGGCCGGGTACTTCGAGCGGTGGGGCGTGATCCCCAGCGAACTCCTGGACGGCTCCGCGCACGCGGCCCTCACCCCGCTGACCGCCCTCTTCGTCCACGGGAGCTGGCTGCACCTGCTGGGCAACATGCTGTTCCTGTACGTGTTCGGGGCGATGGCCGAGGAACGCATGGGCCGGGCCGAGTTCGTCTTCTTCTACGTCTGCTGCGGCTATCTGGCCCTGGTCGTCTACGCGGTCGCGCACTCCGGATCCGACCAGACCCTGGTGGGCGCGTCGGGGGCGATCTCGGCGGTGCTCGGTGCGTTCCTCTACCTCTTTCCCCGGGCCCGGGTCACGAGCCTGTTCCCGTTCCTCTTCTTCCTGCCGCTGCGCTTCCCCGCCTGGATCGTGCTCGTCTTCTGGTTCGCACTGCAGTGGCTGGCGGCGCAGGGCGCGGGCAGCGGCCCCGGCGTGGCCTACCTCGCCCATGTCGCGGGCTTCGCGGCCGGGTTCCTCTACGCCTGGGGGCGCTACCGGGGTGGGGCTAGAGTGAAGTCTCCAGCCACGGCCACCGAGGGAGAAAGCCAGCCGTGATCACCGCGATCGTGCTCATCAAAACCAGCGTGGACCGGATTCCCGAGATCGCCGAGGCCGTCGCCGCGCTGGACAGCGTCAGCGAGGTCTTCTCGGTCACCGGTACGTACGACCTGATCGCCATGGTCCGGGTGGCCAAGCACGACGATCTGGCGGATGTCATTCCCGGCCGGATCAGCAAGATCCCCGGTGTCGAGGGCACCGACACGCACGTGGCGTTCCGTACCTACTCGCAGCACGACCTCGAGGCGGCCTTCGCCATCGGTCTCGACGCGTAGGACGCACGGCGTGCGGCTTCGGCCGGGGACGGGGCAGTTGCCTCCCGTCCCCGGCCGAAGTCGTACGCGGCCGGTTCAGACCTGCGCCGCACCCCTGTCCGGGACGCAACGGCCGTCCTCGGTGCGGTAGGTCCAGCGGGCACCCGCGCCCACCAGCTCGCGGACCGCGCCGAGGAACCGCTCGATGTGCTCGTCCGGCGTACCGGCCCCGAAACTCACCCGGATGGCGTTGAGGGACCTCTCGCCCGGCTCGGCCTCCGGGGCGCCGCACTCGCCCGGGTCCTGCGGCTCACTGCCCAGCAGGGTCCGTACGAGCGGGTGGGCGCAGAACAGGCCGTCACGGACCCCGATGCCGTACTCCGCGGAGAGCGCCGCGGCGAAGTGCGAGCTGTTCCAGCCCTCGACCACGAAGGAGATGACCCCGACCCTCGGGGCGTCGTCGCCGAACAGGGAGAGCACCTTGACCGCGGGGACCTCGGCCAGGCCTTCGCGGACCCGGGTGACGAGCTGCTGCTCGCGCGCGACGAGCTGGTCGAAGCCGGCCTCGGTCAGGGCCTTGCAGGCAGCGGCGATGGAGTAGACGCCGATCACGTTGGGCGATCCGGCCTCGTGCCGGGCCGCCGTGGTGTGCCACTCCACGTCGATGCCGCCGTCGGCGCGCCGGGCCACCTTCCGGGAGGCGCCGCCGCCCGCGAGATACGGCTCCGCGTCCCGCAGCCAGTCGGCCCGGCCCGCGAGGACGCCCGAGCCGAACGGCGCGTACAGCTTGTGCCCGGAGAAGGCGACCCAGTCGACGTCCAGTTCCGCGATGTCCACCGGGTGATGGGGCGCCAGCTGCGCGGCGTCGAGGACGATCCGGGCACCGTGCGCGTGGGCGGCGGCGGCCAGTTCCTTCACCGGCCACAGCTCGCCGGTGACGTTCGACGCGCCCGTCACACAGACCAGTGCGGGCCCGTAGGGGTCGCGGCCGGCCAGCGCGCGCTCCAGCGTCACGACTGCCTCGGCGGGGGTCCTGGGGGCGTCGAGGCAGGTCACCCGGGCGTCTCGCCAGGGCAGCAGCGAGGCGTGGTGCTCGGTCTCGAACACGAACACCTCGCAGTCCGCGGGGAGTGCGGCGGCCAGCAGGTTGAGGGAGTCCGTCGTCGAGCGGGTGAAGACCACCTGGTCCTCGGCACGGCAGCCGAGGAACTCCGCGACGGTGACGCGGCTGCTCTCGAAGAGGTCCGTGGAGAGCTGCGAGAGGTAGCCGGCGCCGCGGTGCACGCTGCCGTAGTACGGGGCGTAGGCGGCCACGTCGTCCCACACCCGTTGCAGGGCCGGGGCGCTGGCCGCGTAGTCGAGGGCGGCATAGGTGACTTCGCCGCCCGTAACCAGCGGAACAGTGACGTCCGCCCCCAGAACCGGCAGGGGGGCACAAATGGTCTGGTCGGCGGCAGCGGTGGAGACAGACATGGCGAACTCCCGTGACAGGCAGGCGAAATCCCGGCGCCGGCAGATGCGCGGCAGCGCAGGGAAAGAGAAAAGGGTGCGCGGAGGAGGGCCTTGAGCCCTATCGCATTCGCTTGCTCACAAGAGGCTCCCTGGGGACCAGGACCCCGGGGGTCGGCATTCACAGATGCCTAGGGGCCCGCGCTTGCCGCAGACCTCGCTGCCTGCGGCCTGGTCTTCACCCGGGGCACCCCGCCACGGACGGAGGGTTGCCGGACAGCGAGCCGGGGCTTATTCGCTGTCACTCATGACCTGCGCAGCATCTTGCCATACCTGACCACATGCGCAAGGGCGCAGTCCGCGATCCGGACTGCGGCCCGCCTCGCACGTCCCTCTTCAGGCGTTGCTGGCGGCCACCCAGCGCTCCAGCGCCCTCTTGGCGGCTCCCGAGTCGATCGCGTCCGCGGCCTTCGCGATCCCGGCCGCGATCTGTTCGTTCAGCGTGCCCTCGCCCGGGTCGAGCGCGACCAGCGCGGCAGCGGAGTTGAGGAGGACCGCCTCGCGTACGGGACCGGTCTCCCCGTCCAGCATCCGCCGGGCCACGTCCGCGTTGAACGAGGCGTCGGCACCACGCAGCGCCGAGACCGGCACCAGGTCCAGGCCGACGTCCCGCGGGTCGAACGCCTCTTCGCGTACGGCCCCGTCCCGGACGATCCAGACCCGGGAGGTCGCCGTGGTCGTCAGCTCGTCGAGGCCGTCGTCGCCCCGGAAGACCAGCGCCGAGTTGCCCCGGTCGGCAAGCACACCCGCGACGATCGGCGCCATCTTGAGGTCGGCGACGCCGACGGCCTGGGAGCGCACCTGGGCCGGATTGGTGAGCGGGCCGAGGATGTTGAAGGTG
The DNA here is from genome assembly GCF_040605575.1 of Streptomyces sp. NPDC005566. Classification (NCBI taxonomy): domain Bacteria; kingdom Bacillati; phylum Actinomycetota; class Actinomycetes; order Kitasatosporales; family Streptomycetaceae; genus Streptomyces; species Streptomyces sp. NPDC005566. The sequence goes on from NZ_JBEXDB010000001.1 coordinate 49,378, forward strand.
GTCGGCGTGCCGAGCTCCTTGCGTGCCCTCGCCGCGTGCCGCAGGGCGGGGTGGAACTTCACCGCGAAGCAGAAGGTGATGCCCGCTTCCTCGGCGACCCGGACGACGCCCTGCGGGGTCAGCTCGAGGTTGACGCCGAGCTTCTCGAGCACGTCGGAGGCGCCGCTCGCCGAGGAGGAGGCGCGGTTGCCGTGCTTGACGACCTTGGCGCCGGTCCCGGCGACGACGATCGCCGACATGGTGGAGATGTTGACCGTCTTCGCCAGGTCACCACCGGTGCCCACGATGTCGACCGTGCGGCCGGGCACCTGGATGGTGTGGGCGTGCTCGTACATGGTGCGTACGAGTCCGGTGACCTCGTCGACGGTCTCGCCCTTGGCACGCAGGGCGATCACGAAGCCGGCGATCTGCACGTCGGTGGCCTCGCCGCTCATGATGCGGTCCATGGCCCACGCGGTGTCCTCTGCCGTCAGGCTCTCGCCGCGCAGGAGGGGCATCAGCACGCCGGGCCAGGAACGGTCCGCCACGCTGTCGCCGCCGTCCGGGGTCACAACGTTCATGGTCCGCTCCTGGGGTCCACAGCCGATAAAAGGATCCCCCCACCCTATCCAGCCCCGGGGACGGCGAAGAGCCCCGTCCATCGAATGGACGGGGCTCCTGCCGTGGCGATCAGTTCAGGTGATCAGTGGTGGCCGTGGCCGCTGGTGATCTCCTTGTACTCCTCGGCGGAGGGCTTGGCGATCTGGCTCTGCTCGCCGTAGTAGCTCTTGCTGAGCTTGGCCCGCAGCTTCTGCAGCGCCGAAGGCTTGCGCTCGACACCGTTCTCGTCGACCGTCGGGCCGATCTCGACCGGCTTGTACTGCTCGTGCGCGGTGAGCGTGTGCAGCTGACCCTGGCTGAGCGGCTCGTGGATCTCGACGAACTCACCGTGCGGCAGGCGCTTGATGGTGCCGGACTCGCGTCCGTGCAACACCTTGTCCCTGTCGCGGCGCTGGAGGCCGAGGCAGATCCGCTTCGTCACGATGAACGCGATGACCGGGCCCACGAAGATGAAGATCCGGACGAACCAGGAGATGGCGTTCAGCGACAGGTGGAAGTGCGTGGCCCACAGGTCGTTTCCACCACCGATGAAGACGATGACGTACTCCGTGATCCATGCGACACCGAAGGCCGTACGGGTCGGGGCGTTGCGCGGGCGGTCCAGGATGTGGTGCTCGCGCTTGTCCCCGGTGACCCAGGACTCGATGAAGGGGTAGACCGCGATCGCCGCGAGCACCAGGCCGAAGGCCGTCAGCGGGATGAACACACCCAGGACGAGCGTGTGACCCCACAGGTTGATCTCCCAGCCCGGCATCACTCGGATCAGACCCTCGGCGAAGCCCATGTACCAGTCGGGCTGGGCGCCGGTGGACACCTGGTCCGGGCGGTACGGGCCGAGGGCCCAGATCGGGTTGATCGAGGCGATGCCCGAGATGATGGCGATGACACCGAAGACGAGGAAGAAGAACCCTCCGGCCTTCGCCATGTACACCGGCAGCAGCGGCATGCCGACGACGTTCTTGTTGGTCTTGCCGGGACCCGCGAACTGCGTGTGCTTGTGGTAGAAGACCAGGATCAGGTGGGCCACGACCAGGCCGAGCATGATGCCCGGCAGCAGCAGGATGTGGATCGAGTAGAACCGGGCCACGAAGTCGCCGCCGGGGAACTCCCCGCCGAACAGGAACATCGAGATGTACGTACCGACGATCGGCGTCGCCAGGATCGCGCCCTGGGTGAAGCGGACACCCGTGCCGGAGAGCAGGTCGTCCGGGAGCGAGTAGCCGGTGAACCCGGTGAACATGCCCAGGACGAACAGCAGGAAGCCGAACATCCAGTTGATCTCACGGGGCTTGCGGAACGCACCCGTGAAGAAGACGCGCATCATGTGCACGAACATGCCGGCCAGGAAGATCAGCGCGGCCCAGTGGTGGATCTGCCGTACGAGCAGACCACCGCGGACGTCGAAGCTGATGTCCAGCGTCGAGGCGTAGGCCTCGGACATCCGGATGCCCTGCATCGGCTCGTACGAGCCGTGGTACACGACCTCGTTCATGCTCGGGTGGAAGAACAGCGTCAGATACACACCCGTGAGGATGATGATGATGAAGCTGTAGAGGCAGATCTCACCGAGCATGAAGGACCAATGGTCCGGGAAGATCTTGCGCATGTTGGCCTTGGCCAGGCCGTAGATGCCCAGCCGGCCGTCTGCCCAGTCGGCTACCCGCTCACCGGCGGGCGCCTTGCGCTTTGAATCCGTCGCAGTAGTCATCCGCGCTCCCAGAAGGCAGGACCGACGGGCTCTTCGAAGTCGCCGAGCGCCTCGAGGTTGCCCTCGCTGTTCACACCGATCCGCAGCTGCGGAAGGGCGTGACCGGCCGGACCGAAGATGACGCGGGCGCCGTCGGAGAGGTCGAAGGTGGACTGGTGGCACGGGCAGAGCACGTGGTGCGTCTGCTGCTCGTACAGGCTGATCGGGCAGCCGACGTGGGTACAGATCTTGGAGAAGGCCACGATTCCCTCGTGGGCCCACTCACGCTCACGCTTGTCCTTGATGTTGTCCGGCTCGATGCGGATGATCATCAGGGCAGCCTTGGCGATCTGCGTCTGGAAGTCGTGCGCGTCCTCCTCCAGGCCCTCGGGCATGGCGAAGGTCAGCGAACCGACGACGACGTCCTCGGGGCGAAGCGGCTCCATCGTGTTCATGTTGATGAGCTGCTTGCCCTTGGCCCACAGGGTCGAGCGGAGCTTCTTCTCCGGCAGCGGGCCGAGGTCGCGCAGCAGCATGACGCCGGAGAGCGGCACCAGGGCCAGCGCACCGAACATGGTGTTGCGGATCAGCTTGCGCCGCCCGATCGCCGACTCCTTGGCACCGTCCGCGAAGTCGGCGAGAACCTTCGCCTTGACCTCGGGCTCGGCCTCGATGGCGTGCCGGTCGTCGGCGACCTCCACGTCGGACATCAGGGTGCGCGCCCAGTGGACGGCCCCCGCTCCGATGCAGAAGAGCGCCACGCCCAGGGTCAGGCCCAGGGAGAAGTTGAGCGAGCTCACGTGCCCGAACGGCCAGATGTAGACGATCTGGTCGACCGGGAAGATGACGTAGGAGGCGATGAACGCCACCGTGGCCAGCATGGACAGCGTGAACATGAAGGCGACGGCTCGCTCGGAGCGGCGCGCGGCACGTTCGTCGATGTCCTGGATGCGCGGCCGGTGGGCCGGCAGCCCGGGGTCGGCGAACGGATCGCCGGCTCCCTCTACCGCGCCGTGCGCGGCGTCCTGCTCTGCGGGCAGGACCTCTTCTGGAATCTCTTGGCTACTCATGACTTCTTGGCCTTAGCGGTGTGGGCCGCGACCCAAACGGCAATTGCGACGAGGGCACCGAGCCCGAAGACCCACGCGAACAGACCTTCGCTGACGGGTCCGAGACCACCGAGGCTGAGGCCACCGGGGCTTTCGGCGTCGTCACCGTTGACGGTCTTGATGTACGCGATGATGTCCTTCTTCTGCTGCTCCGGCATGGTGCTGTCGGGGAAGGACGGCATGCTCTGCGGGCCGGTCTGCATGGCCTGGTAGATGTGCTTCGGGCTCACGCCTTCGAGGTTCGGGGCGTACTTGCCGTGTGTCAGCGCGCCGCCCTCACCGGTGAAGTTGTGGCACTGCGCGCAGTTCGTACGGAACAGGTCGCCGCCCTTGGCCACGTCGGCGCCCGCGGGGTCGACCTGGCTGTCGGTGGGGGTGATCGGACCGGCGCCCAGGGACGCGACGTACGCCGCGAGCTGGTCGATGTCGGCCTGGGAGTAGACGACCGGCTTCTTCGGTACCTGGGCACCCGGCTGCTGGGCCGGCATACGTCCGGTACCGACCTGGAAGTCGACGGCGGCTGAGCCGACGCCCACGAGGGACGGCCCGTCGGAGGTGCCCTGACCGCCGGTTCCGTGGCAGCTGGCGCAGCCTACGGAGTAGAGCTTCTTGCCCTCGTCGATGGCGAGGGACTGGGCGGTTTCGTCGGCCTGCGCCTTACCCGCAGGCGCAAACGCGGCGTACAGCCCCCCGGTAGCCGCCAGCGCGAGGAGTAGTACGACGACCGCCGCCAGCGGATGGCGTCGTCGTGCGGAGAGCTTTTTCACGGATTACCCCGGTGTCAGGATCTTCTGCGTCGATGGTGGGTGGGTGCGAGCCCGGTTACTTGATCATGTAGATCGTGGCGAACAGGCCGATCCAGACGACATCGACGAAGTGCCAGTAGTAGGACACGACGATGGCGGCTGTGGCCTGCTCGTGGGTGAATCTCGAGGCCGCGTATGTCCTGCCCAGTACGAGCAGGAAGGCGATGAGACCGCCTGTCACATGCAGACCGTGGAAGCCGGTCGTCAGGTAGAACACCGAGCCGTACGGGTCGGAGGACAGGGAGAGACCCGCCTCCTTGACCAGCTCGGTGTACTCGAGGACCTGGCCTCCGATGAAGATCGCACCCATCACGAACGTGATGATGAACCAGGTGCGGAGCTTCTTCACATCGCCCCGCTCCGCGGCGAATACGCCGAGCTGGCAGGTGAGAGAGGAAAGCACCAGGATCGTGGTGTTCGTCGCCGAGAACGGGAAGTTCAGATGGTGGGCCATCTCCTTCCAGTGAGCGGGTCCCATCACCGATCGCAGGGTGAAGTACATCGCGAAGAGGGCCGCGAAGAACATCAGCTCGGAACTCAACCAGATGATGGTTCCGACGCTGGTGAGGTTCGGCCGATTGACCGACGGGTGCGCGTGCCCGGTTTCTACTGTCGTTGCTGTCGCCACGACCGACATTATGTCGGTCGCTTATCCAGCCCTCACTCCGGGGGGTGCCGTTCGGTGTGTCAGTGGGGTGTGTCCTCACCGAACGGCCCAGCGAAACGCTGGCATCAACGGTGCTGACAGACTGTCCGCCGGAGTACGATCCGCCCAACGGTTCATGCCCCGAGAGCTCAGAGCGCCCCGAAGACACGGATGTCACGGAGGAACAATGCAGCCGACCGCCACGGTCCTGGTCTACAGCGACGACGCCAACACCCGTGAGCAGGTGAGGCTTGCCGCGGGCCGCAGGCCCGCGGCCGACGTGCCTCAGGTGGAGTTCCTGGAGTGCGCGACCCTCCCGGCCGTCCTGAGCGCGCTGGACGGCGGCGGTGTCGATGTCTGCGTGCTGGACGGCGAGACGGCTCCGGCGGGCGGTATGGGCGTCTGCCGGCAGATCAAGGACGAGATCTTCGACTGCCCGCCGGTGCTCCTGCTGATCGGGCGCCCCCAGGACGCCTGGCTGGCCACGTGGAGCCGTGCCGACTCCGCGGTGACCCATCCGGTCGACCCGGTCGACTTCGCGGACGCCCTGGCCGCCCTGCTGCGCGCCAGGCTCTCCGTGGAGGCCTGAGACGGAGGGGCCCCGAACCCCTCCGCGGTGTCCTTCGAGGGCGCGGCGCACTCCCGGCCGGTCAGACCCGCGGGCGCAGCCGCGCCGCCTCGACGTCGGTGCCCGAGTCCGGTGTGCCGCCCCCGTGCAGGGCGCTGCCCTTCCGCCAGGCGTCCCAGTCCAGGTTCCAGTCGCCGAAGCCGTTGTCGAACGGCGTCATCGTCTCGCCGTCACTCCCGACGACCTTGACGATGTCGCCCTCACGTACGGTCTCGAAGAACCATTGGGCGTTGGCGGTGCTCATCCCCGTGCAGCCGTGGCTGACGTTGGCACTGCCCTGTGAACCGGTCGACCAGGGCGCCGCGTGGACGTACTCACCGCTCCAGGTGACGCGTGTCGCCCAGTAGACGGGCAGGTCGTACGACTCCGAGGACCCGGCGGCGATGCCGACGCTCTCCCCGCGCATACGTACGAACTGCTCCTTGGCCAGCACCACCTTGACGCCGTTGCGCGTGTCGAAGCCGGGCTTGCCCGTGGTGACCGGCAGAGTGTTGATCACCTCACCGTTGCGCAGCACGGTCATGGAGTGGTCGGAGGCGTCGGTGATCGCTTCTATGCGGTCGCCGGTGGTGAGCTTCAGCGGTTTCGCGGCGGCACCGTAGAGGGCGTTGGTGACCTTGATGCCCGAGAGGTTGCTGCGTACGTCGATGGTGGCGTCGGAGGGCCAGTAGTCCTTGGGCCGGTAGTGCAGGGTCTTGTCGTCGACCCAGTACCAGGAGCCCGTGACCGCGGGCGTGGACCGGACCTGCAGCCCGCGCTCCACGGTCGCCCTGGCCGCCTTGTCCTTGACCGGAGCGCTGAGTTCCGCTGTGAGGGGCTGTCCGACGCCGTAGGTGCCCGCCTGTGGGCCGAAGGCGACCTTGAGGAACTTCTTGGCCGAGGTCGTCCCGAAGGCGTAGGTGCGGCTGCCGGGGGCTCCGTCGCCGTTCTCGGTGGAGACCTTGACGGTGTACCGGGTGCCGGCGGCGAGCGAGGTGGTGGAGTGCCACCGCCGTCCGTCGGCGGCGAGTTCGCCCGCCAGATGGCGGCCCTGCGTGTCGACGGCCGTCACATCGGTGATGCGTACGTCGTCATCCTTGACGGTGACTTCGAGGGGCTTGTCGGGGTCGGCCTTCTCGCCCTTGGAAGGGCCGTTGAAGGAGACCAGGTCGGCCGCGTCGTACGGCTTCAGCGACAACGGATGGCCATCGGGTTCGCCACAGGCGGTCGCACCTGCAACCAGGGTCACGACCAGCAGAGTGCAGCTCACTACGGTGCGGATGCGCGGCGTGTGGTTCATGAACCCACGCTAAGAAGATTCATCCGATCCAGCGCGTTCAGCGACTGCAAACGGGGGCCCGCCCCGCTCATTGCTGAGCGGGGCGGGCCCCCGTAAGGGTGTAACGGGTCCTACGGACGGCGCGGTCTCACTGGGTGCGGTTCTCACCGCGGTAGTACTCGAAGACCCAGCCGAAGAGGCCGATCAGCAGCAGCGGGGCCGAGAAGTAGGCCAGCCACCAGCCGAAGACGACGCCCAGGAAGAGCAGGGCGCCACCGATGGCCAGCGAGAGCGGCTGCCAGCTGTGCGGGGAGAAGAAGCCCACTTCACCGGCTTCGTCCGCGACATCGGCTTCCTTGTTGTCCTGGGCCATCTTGTCGACCCTGTTGGCCGTGAAGGCCAAGTAGAAGCCGATCATGATGGTCAGCCCGAAGGACAGGACGAGCGCGGTGGTACCCACCGGCTCCTTGGACCAGACGCCGTACGTGATGGCCATGGCCAGCATGAAGACGCTCAGCCAGATGAACAGCTTGCCCTGGATCTTCACTTGCCGGCCTCCTTGCCGCCGACGAGGACCTTGTCACCATCGGAGTGGTGCTCCAGCAGCTCGAGCGCCGCGATCTCCGGGTGGTGCAGGTCGAACGCCGGGGATTCGGAACGGATCCGCGGCAGCGTGAGGAAGTTGTGCCGCGGGGGCGGGCAGGACGTGGCCCATTCGAGCGAACGGCCGTAGCCCCACGGGTCGTCGACCTCGATCTTCTTGCCGTACTTGGCGGTCTTCCACACGTTGTAGAAGAACGGCAGCATCGACAGGCCGAGCACGAAGGAAGAGATCGTCGAGATCGTGTTCAGCGCGGTGAAGCCGTCCGCCGCGAGGTAGTCCGCGTAACGACGGGGCATACCTTCCGCGCCGAGCCAGTGCTGCACCAGGAACGTGCCGTGGAAGCCCACGAACAGCGTCCAGAAGGTCATCTTCCCGAGCCGCTCGTCCAGCATCTTGCCGGTGAACTTCGGCCACCAGAAGTGGAATCCGGCGAACATCGCGAAGACCACGGTGCCGAAGACGACGTAGTGGAAGTGCGCCACCACGAAGTACGAGTCGGAGACGTGGAAGTCCAGGGGCGGCGAAGCCAGGATCACGCCGGTCAGACCACCGAAGGCGAAGGTGATCAGGAAGCCGACGGACCAGAGCATCGGTGTCTCGAAGGACAACGACCCCTTCCACATCGTGCCGATCCAGTTGAAGAACTTCACACCGGTCGGTACCGCGATGAGGAAGGTCATGAACGAGAAGAACGGCAACAGCACACCGCCCGTCACGTACATGTGGTGCGCCCACACCGTCACCGAGAGGCCGGCGATGGAAATCGTCGCCGCGATGAGACCGATGTAGCCGAACATCGGCTTCCGGCTGAACACCGGAATGATCTCGGAGACGATTCCGAAGAACGGCAGGGCGATGATGTACACCTCTGGATGGCCGAAGAACCAGAAGAGGTGTTGCCAGAGCAATGAGCCGCCATTGGCCGCGTCGAAGATATGCGCACCGAATTTACGGTCCGCCTCCAGCGCGAAGAGCGCGGCGGCCAGGACCGGGAACGCCAGCAGGACCAGAACACCGGTCAGCAGGACGTTCCAGGTGAAGATCGGCATGCGGAACATCGTCATGCCGGGGGCGCGCATGCAGATGATCGTGGTGATGAAGTTGACCGAGCCGAGGATCGTGCCGAAGCCGGAGAAGGCCAGACCCATGATCCACATATCGGCGCCGATGCCCGGCGAGCGGACCGCGTCCGACAGCGGGGCGTAGGCGAACCAGCCGAAGTCGGCCGCACCCTGAGGGGTGAGGAACCCGGCCACCGCGATGATCGAGCCGAAGAGGTACAGCCAGTACGCGAACATGTTCAACCGCGGGAACGCCACATCGGGCGCGCCGATCTGCAGCGGCATGATCCAGTTCGCGAACCCGGCGAACAGCGGCGTCGCGAACATCAGCAGCATGATCGTGCCGTGCATCGTGAACGCCTGGTTGAACTGCTCGTTCGACATGATCTGCGTACCCGGCCTGGCCAGCTCGGCGCGCATGAAGAGCGCCAGCAGGCCACCGATGCAGAAGAAGGCGAACGACGTGATCAGGTACATCGTGCCGATGGTCTTGTGGTCAGTGGTGGTCATCCACTTGACGACGACACTCCCCGGCTGCTTGCGCCGTACCGGCAGCTCGTCCTCGAACGAGTCGTCTGCTGCCGCGGCACCCTGGGATTCATTGAGGATGCTCACAGTTTGTTCGTCTCCGCATTCCTGGCCGGGTCCGTCTGCTCGATGCCTGCCGGCACGTAGCCCGTCTGACCCTTCTCCGCCAGCTCCTTGAGGTGCTGCTGGTAACGCTCCGGAGAGACGATCTTGACGTTGAAGAGCATCCGGGAGTGGTCGACGCCGCAGAGCTCGGCGCACTTGCCCATGTAGGTGCCCTCCTTGTTCGGAGTCACCTCGAAGGAGTTCGTGTGGCCCGGAATGACGTCCTGCTTCATGAGGAACGGCACCACCCAGAAGGAGTGGATGACGTCACGCGAAGTCAGAACGAAGCGGACCTTCTCGCCCTTCGGCAGCCACAGGGTCGGACCCGGGTTGCCGTTCTGCGGGTTCCTCGTACCGGGGATGCCCACGTCGTAGACGCCGCCGGCGTCCGCGGGGAAGTCCTTGCGGTACTTGTCGGGGATGGCGTCGAGTTCCTTCGGGATCTCGCCGGTGGAGGGCGAGCCCTCCACGTTCTCGATGTAGTTGAAGCCCCAGCTCCACTGGTAGCCGACCACGTTGATGGTGTGGGCGGGCTTCGGTGTGAGCTCGAGGAGCTTCGATTCATCGCGTGCGGTGAAGTAGAAGAACACCGAGACGATGATGAGGGGGACCACTGTGTACAACGCCTCGATGGGCATGTTGTACCTGGTCTGCTGAGGTACCTCCACCTTGGTCCGGCTACGCCGGTGGAAGATGACACTCCAGATGATCAGCCCCCAGACAAGGACACCCGTGGCGAGCGCTGCCGCCCACGAGCCCTGCCAGAGGGACAGGATGATCGGGGCCTCTTCCGTTACCGGGGTGGGCATACCGAGGCGCGGGAAATCCTCCCAGTTGTATGAACAACCGGAGGCCGTCGCCAGGACCAGGCCCGCAGTCAGCACCTGCGGCAGCTTCCGCCGCATCGGGCGCCGCGACAAGCGGTCGGAGCCGTTGGGACTCACGTAGCGCCTTCCCGAGAGTCTCGCCCGCACGGTCGGCGCGCCCGTCTCACTTGGTCGGTCGCCGGCCCTGACGCGGGCAGGGGTTTGGATGTTTATGCGGACCAAACCCTACTGGACGCTATTTGGGGTCGCGCGGGGAGGGTGCCCAACGCGCCGCCCGACTCCCCGAAGGGGTGGAATCCGGCCCTCCGGCGGTCATCTGACGCTCCCTCTCCCGGCTCGGGCGGCGGCCCGCCCCCAGGTCGGCGCCGGTGCGGGCTAGCGTGGCGGTGTGTCCTACTTCGATACCGCCTCCTCCGCTCCCCTGCACCCCGTCGCCCGTCAGGCGCTGCTTGCCTCGCTGGACGAGGGCTGGGCCGATCCCGCCCGCCTGTACCGCGAGGGGCGGCGGGCCGGACTGTTGCTGGACGCGGCCCGGGAGGCCGCGGCGGAGGCCGTCGGATGCCGGCCTGACGAGCTCGTCTTCACCTCCTCGGGCACCCGGGCGGTGCACTCCGGGATGGCCGGGGCCCTTCACGGCCGTCGGCGTGTCGGCCGCCATCTGGTGGTCTCCGCAGTCGAACACTCGTCGGTGCTGCACTCCGCTGCGGCGCTGGAGGCGGCGGGTGGGTCGTTCACCGAGGTGCCGGTGGACCGGGCCGGTGCGGTAGACCCGTCGGCGTACGGCCGGGCGCTGCGGGCGGACACGGCGCTGGCCTGCCTGCAGTCGGCCAACCATGAGGTGGGGACCGTGCAGCCGGTGGCCGAGACCGCCGGGATCTGCGCCGACGCCGGCGTTCCCCTCCTGGTGGACGCCGCGCAGTCGCTGGGGTGGGGGCCGGTGCCCGGCGGGTGGTCCCTGCTGACCGCCAGCGCCCACAAGTGGGGCGGACCCGCGGGGGTCGGCCTGCTCGCCGTCCGCAAAGGTGTCCGGTTCGCCCCCCAAGGCGCCGCCGACGAACGGGAGTCGGGCCGCGCCGCGGGCTTCGAGAACATCCCGGCGATCGTGGCCGCGGCGGCCTCGCTGCGCGCGGTGCGCGCCGAAGCGGCGGCGGAGTCCGTACGGCTGCGGGCCCTGGTGGACCGTATCCGCACCGCGGTGGCCGGTGTGGTGCCCGATGTGGAGGTGGTCGGCGATCCGGTGCGGCGGCTGCCGCACCTGGTGACCTTCTCCTGTCTCTATGTCGATGGAGAGACCCTGCTGCATGAGCTGGACCGGGCGGAATTCTCTGTTTCATCCGGTTCGTCCTGCACAAGCAGCACGCTGACTCCCAGCCATGTCCTCAAAGCCATGGGGGTGCTCACGGAGGGAAACATCCGCGTGTCGCTCCCCGCCGGGACCACCGACGCCGAGGTCGACCGGTTCCTGGAGGTGCTTCCCGGCCTGGTGGCGGGGGTACGGGAGAAGCTCGGGGCTCCCGCCGCGGTGGTCCCCTCCCCCGCCTCAGCCGCCTCGCTGGTCGTCGACGCACTCGGCAGGCGCTGCCCGATTCCGGTGATCGAGCTCGCAAAGGTGATCGGAGAGGTACCCGTGGGCGGCACGGTGACGGTCCTCGCCGACGACGAGGCCGCCCGGCTCGACATTCCCGCCTGGTGCGAGATGCGCGAGCAGGAGTACGTGGGTGAGGAGCCGGCGGACCGGGGTTCGGCCTTCGTGGTCCGCCGGCTCGTGTGAGCCCGTCCTAGGAGAGGTGCGCCCGGACCTCGGTGGCGGCCTCGTCGCCGTACGCCTTGGTGAAGCGGTCCATGAAGTGGGTGCGGCGCAGGGTGTACTCCTGGGTGCCGACCGTCTCGATGACCAGGGTCGCGAGCATGCAGCCGACCTGGGCGGCACGCTCCAGGCCCACGCCCCACGCGAGGCCGGAGAGGAAGCCGGCCCGGAAGGCGTCGCCGACGCCGGTGGGGTCGGCCTTCCGCTCCTCCTCGGCGCAGCCGACCTCGATCGGGTCCTGACCGGCCTGCTCGATGCGGACGCCGCGGGCTCCGAGGGTGGTGACGCGGTGGCCGACCTTCGAGAGGATCTCCTCGTCGCTCCAGCCGGTCTTGGACTCGATGAGCCCCTTCTCGTACTCGTTGGAGAAGAGGTACGTGGCGCCGTCGAGGAGGATCCTGATCTCGTCGCCGTCCATCCGGGCGATCTGCTGCGAGAAGTCGGCGGCGAACGGGATCCCGCGGGAGCGGCACTCCTCGGTGTGGCGCAGCATCGCCTCGGGGTCGTCGGCTCCGATGGAGACGAGGTCCAGGCCGCCGACGCGGTCGGCGACGCTCTTCAGCTCGATCAGCCGGGCCTCGCTCATCGCGCCCGTGTAGAAGGAGCCGATCTGGTTGTGGTCGGCGTCCGTCGTGCAGACGAAGCGCGCCGTGTGCAGGACCTCGGAGATCCGGATCGATTCGGTGTCGACGCCGTGCCGGTCGAGCCATGCGCGGTAGTCGTCGAAGTCGGCCCCGGCGGCGCCGACCAGGATCGGCTCGGTGCCGAGCAGCCCCATGCCGAACGCGATGTTGGCGCCGACACCGCCGCGGCGTACGTCAAGGTTGTCGACCAGGAAGGACAGCGAGACCGTGTGCAGCTGATCCGCGACCAGCTGGTCGGCGAATCGGCCGGGGAAGGTCATGAGGTGGTCGGTGGCGATGGAGCCGGTGACTGCAATGCGCACGGGGAGGCTGCTCCTGCGGAAGGCGAAGGGAACGCGTGAGCGCGCCCTCCGGGACGGCATGACAGTTCACGCTACCCGGTGGCGCCATCGGACCTGAAGGGGAAAACTACCCGATAGTAGGTCTTTCTACCTGAGCTCCACCGTGCGTACGGTGCGGATATGAGGAACAACATCGTTTCGCGCGAGTCCGAGATGAGCCTGGCTGAGCTGCGAGGTGACTGTGCACGCATGGCGCCCCACTGGGTCGTACCCGTGAAGACTGCCACTGAGCCGGTGACGCCGTCCTTGATTCACGGGGTCACGGTGCCGCCCTCCTCGGCCCGCCTGATCGACGCCATGTCCGAGTACGGGGACTGACCGGTCGTCCGTAGGGGCGGCTCCCCCGCGCACCGCGGTGGAACCGCACGCTCCCCTGCTCCGTCCCACCGTTGTCCCCACTCGGGGGACAGGCGTTGAGCCAGTGGCGGCTATGCAGTCGAAGGAGCGATCCGGTGAGCACCGAGCAACCCGAGAATGACGTGACCGGCCCCCGGCGGCGGCGTTCACCGCTCGCGGTGGCGTCGGTGGCGGCAGCTGTGCTGCTGGTCGGAGGCGGCGGGCTGTACTGGGCGTCGAACACTCCGGGCGAAGCCGGCCCCGGACTCGGCCCCGACCCCGGCTCGCCCCCTCTGCTCTCGCTGAACATCGCTGCGGACAGCGGCCCCTCGGCGCCTCCGCAGGGCATCGCGCCGGGCGAGCCGGATCCCCACGGCGGCGGGACCGTCTACCGCGCCTCGGGAGACCTGCCCGAAGGTCCGGACAAGGCCGCCGTCCACCGCGCGGCGGGGACGGTGACGTCGGCCGAGGTGGCCCGCCTGGCGAAGGCCCTCGGGGTGCAGGGGACGCCGCGCGCCGACGGCACTGCCTGGAAGGTGGGCGTCGACGGGGACGGGTCGGGACCCATCCTGCGGGTGACCGAGCAGGCTCCCGGCACCTGGACCTTCGCCCGGTACAGCCCCGGCGGCCCGGACGCCTGCGAGTCGGTCTCGGTCTGCTCGAAGGACGCGGCACCGGGGACCGGCACCGGCTCGCCGGTGAGCGAGAAGGCCGCCAAGGCCGCGGCGGTGCCGGTGCTCAAGGCCGTGGGGCAGGGCGGCGCCGCACTCGACGCGCGCCAGGTGATGGGCTCCGTACGGGTGGTGAATGCCGACCCCGAGGTCGGCGGGCTGCCGACCTACGGCTGGTCCACAGGGATCCAGGTGGGCGCCGGTGGCGAGGTCGTCGGCGGCAGCGGGCAGCTGAAGGGCCTGGAGAAGGGCGACACCTACCCGGTGATCGGTGCGGACGAGGCGCTGAAGCAGCTGAACGCCGAGAACCGGCGGAACGCGAAGCCGTCCGTCGGCGGCTGCGCGTCACCCGTACCGCTGGAGGGCGACCCGTCCTCGCCGAAGACCGGCTGCGCCTCGCGGAGCGGGGCGCCGGTGGCCACCACCATGACGGTCGACAAGGCTGTTCTGGGACTCGCGGCGCAGTACGTGGACGGGGAGCAGACGCTCGTCCCGTCGTGGATCTTCTCCGTGCGGCCCGACGGCGGTGGCCCCGGGAGCACCGTCACCCAGGTCGCCGTGGACCCGGACTACCTGGCGAAGAAGGACGGCACGGAGCCGGCGCCCGAGCCCACGAAGGACCCGGGGACGGACCCGGGTGACGCGACCGGCAGCGGGCGGCAGGTCATCTCGTACAGCGCCGACGGGCGGACGCTGGACGTGACGTTCTGGGGCGGCGTCTGCAATACGTACGCGGCGCACGCCGAGGAGAGCGGGTCGACGGTCCGGGTGACGGTCACGGAGTCGGAGCCGGAGCCCGGGAAGGCCTGCATCATGATCGCCAAGGAACTGACACGGACGGTGACACTGGACGCGCCGCTCGACGGCCGGAAGGTGCTCGACGCGTCGGGCGCGACGGTGCCGCGCGGCTGAAGCCGCACCGCACGCGGACGACAGCGGCGGCGCTCCCGGGGTCCGGGAGCGCCGCCGCTGTCGCGTCAGGTCTAGCTGAAGGAGTCACCGCAGGCGCAGGAGCCCGTGGCGTTCGGGTTGTCGATCGTGAAGCCCTGCTTCTCGATCGTGTCCACGAAGTCGACCGAGGCGCCGCCCAGGTACGGGGCGCTCATGCGGTCGGTGACAACCTTGACGCCGCCGAAGTCCTTGACGACATCGCCGTCGAGCGAGCGCTCGTCGAAGAAGAGCTGGTAGCGCAGGCCGGAGCAACCTCCGGGCTGAACGGCGACGCGCAGAGCGAGGTCGTCACGGCCCTCCTGCTCCAGCAGGGTCCTGACCTTGTCTGCGGCGGCGTCGGACAGGAGGATGCCGTCGCTCACGGTGGTGGTCTCGTCCGATACGGACATCTGCTTCTCTCCCGGGTTGTACGGAGTGCTTGCCGACGGTCCAACCATCGGGGCCTCGGATTCATTCCGGGCCGGGCGCTTGTCTGTTCCCTTCATGCTCGCACACCGCACCCTCGGCGGGATGCGTCACATCGACGCTATCGGCATCGTCAATCTGACGTGATCCGGTTATGATAGATAGCGTCAATTAGACGAAAAGGCTTGTTCGCAGAGTTCGCAGAAAAGAAAGGGTGCGTGTCGTGACCACCGCCCAGCCCCTGGATGTCCAGCCGACACCCCTCGCCCTGCTGCTGCTCGGCCGCGAGGCCGACCCGAGGAGTGAGCGCGGCGTCGAATGCCCCGGCGACCTGCCCTCCCCGTCCGACCCGGACCTCGTGGAGCGCGCTCGCGCAGCCAAGGAGAAGCTCGGGGACAAGGTCTTCGTCCTCGGACACCACTACCAGCGCGACGAGGTCATCCAGTTCGCGGACGTCACCGGCGACTCGTTCAAGCTCGCCCGGGACGCGGCCGCGCGGCCCGAGGCGGAGTACATCGTCTTCTGCGGCGTGCACTTCATGGCCGAGTCCGCGGACATCCTGACCGGTGACGACCAGAAGGTCGTCCTGCCGGACCTGGCGGCGGGCTGCTCGATGGCCGACATGGCCACGGCGGAGCAGGTCGCCGAGTGCTGGGACGTGCTGACGGAGGCGGGCGTCGCCGACCAGGTCGTTCCCGTCTCCTACATGAACTCCTCCGCCGACATCAAGGCCTTCACCGGCCGGCACGGCGGGACGATCTGCACCTCGTCGAACGCGAAGCGGGCGCTGGAGTGGGCCTTCGCGCAGGGCGAGAAGGTGCTCTTCCTGCCGGACCAGCACCTGGGGCGCAACACCGCCGTGCGGGACATGGGGATGACCCTGGAGGACTGCGTCCTCTACAACCCGCACAAGCCGAACGGCGGCCTCACCGCCGAGGAGCTGCGGAACGCGAAGATGATCCTGTGGCGCGGGCACTGCTCGGTGCACGGGCGCTTTTCGGTGGAGTCCGTCAACGACGTGCGGGAGCGGATCCCGGGTGTCAACGTGCTGGTCCACCCGGAGTGCAGGAACGAGGTCGTGGCGGCCGCGGACTACGTGGGCTCGACCGAGTACATCATCAAGGCCCTGGAGGCGGCCCCGGCCGGTTCGAAGTGGGCCATCGGTACGGAGCTGAACCTGGTACGCCGCCTGGCGAACCGTTTCGCCGCGGAGGACAAGGAGATCGTCTTCCTCGACAAGACGGTGTGCTTCTGCTCGACGATGAACCGGATCGACCTGCCGCACCTGGTGTGGACACTGGAGTCGCTGGCCGAGGGGAACCTCGTCAACCGGATCCAGGTCGACCCGGAGACGGAGAAGTACGCGAAGTTCGCGCTGGAGCGGATGCTGGCACTGCCGTAGGGCGTGACGGGGGCGGACCCGGCCGCGGCAGGGGCGCCTGCCCGGGCCCGGCCGCGCGGCCGTTCCCACACGTCGCCTGAAAGGGAAGGCCCCCGACGCCGTCGTACGGCGTCGGGGGCCTTCCTGTGTCGCTACGAGGGCCGTCAGGCCTTCGCGGGCTCCGGCTCGTCGGAGGTGGCTTCCTCCGGCGTCCCGGGGGCCGTGACGCCCGCCTTCGCCTCGCGCTTGGCCGCCTTCTTCTTGGCGCGGCGCTCCTTGCGGAGCTCGACCATCGCGTAGAGCGTCGGCACCAGGAGCAGCGTCAGCAGCGTGGAGGTGATCAGACCGCCGATCACCACGACCGCCAGCGGCTGGGAGATGAACCCGCCCTCGCCGGTGACGCCGAGCGCCATCGGGAGGAGGGCGAAGATCGTCGCCAGTGCCGTCATCAGGATCGGGCGCAGACGGTGGCGGCCGCCCTCGACGACTGCCTCGACGACGCCCATCCCCTGCGATCTGTACTGGTTGATCAGGTCGATCAGCACGATCGCGTTCGTCACCACGATGCCGATCAGCATCAGCATGCCGATCATCGCCGGGACGCCCATCGGGGTGCCGGTGATGACGAGGAGGCCGATGGCGCCGGTCGCCGCGAACGGGATGGAGACCAGCAGGATCAGCGGCTGGATGAGCGACCGGAAGGTGGCCACCAGCAGCATGAAGACGATCGCGATGGCCGCCAGCATGGCGAGGCCCAGCTTCATGAAGGCGTCGTCCTGGTCCTGGGAGACGCCGCCGATGGATGCGGTGGCGCCGTCCGGGAGGTCCAGGGCGTTGATCTTCGTCTGGAGCGAGGCGCTGACCGCGCCGGTGTTGTCACCGGTCGGCTTGGCGGTGATCGTCGCCGCGCGCTGTCCGTCGATCCGGGTCATCGTGACCGGCCCGGGGACCAGCTTCACGTCGGCGATCTGACCCAGCTGGACCGGGCCGAGCTTCAGGGCCTTCAGTTCGGCCATGGTGGTGGCCGGGCTGGACGACTTCACGATGACGTCACGCTCGGTGTCGTCCATGATCGCCTTGCCGGACGGGGTGCCGCGCACCGCGCCGGCGACCGCCGCGCCGAGCGTGGTCTCGTTGAATCCGGCATCCGCGGCCTTGTCGTTGGCCTTGACCGAGATACGCGGAACGCTCTGCGCCAGGTCGCTCTGGACGTCGGTGACGTCGTCGAGCTTCGCCACCTCGGTCCGGACCGCTTCGGAGGCCCTCTTCAGGATGTCCGCGTCCGCGGCCTTCACCACGACGCTCAGGTCCTGGCTTCCGAAGCCGTCACCCGCGGCGATCGTCGTGTCGCCGATGCCGTCGAGCGTGCCGAGGGCCTCGTCGATCCTGTCCTGGGTGGCGTCGAAGTCCGCCGAGTCCTTGAGGGTGACCTGGTAGGAGGCCTGGTTGGCTCCCGTACCGCCGCCGAAGGCCGCCATGAAGCCGGAGGAGCCGACGGTGACCTGGTAGTCCTTGACGCCGTCGTCGGCCGCGAGGACCTTCTCGACCTTCTGCGCGGCGGCGTCGGCCGCCTCCAGGCTGGTGCCGGGGGTCAGCTCCTGCTTGATGGAGAGGACTTCCTGCTCACCCTGGTCGAAGAAGTTGGTCTTCAGCAGGGGTGCCATTCCGAAGGTGCCGAACAGCACCACGAAGGCGATGACGATGCTGGTGACACGGCGCCGTGTCGCGAAGCGCAGCACGGGGACGTAGAGCCGCTGGAGCCGGCTCGCGGCTTCCTTCTCCTCGGCCTTGCGGCGCGCCTCGTCCGGGTTCTCGGCGGTGCCCTTGGGGGCGCGCAGGAACCAGTACGAGAGGACCGGGACCACGGTCAGCGAGACCAGCAGGGAGGCCAGGAGGGCCGCGGTGACGGTCAGGGAGAACGAGCCGAAGAGCTGGCCCACCATGCCGCCCACCAGACCGATGGGCAGGAAGACCGCGACGGTGGTGAGCGTGGAGGAGGTGACCGCGCCGGCCACTTCCTTGACCGCGGTGATGATCGCCGAATGGCGCTCCTCGCCGTAGCCGAGGTGCCGCTTGATGTTCTCCAGGACGACGATCGAGTCGTCGACGACCCGGCCGATCGCAATCGTGAGCGCGCCCAGCGTGAGCATGTTCAGCGAGAGGTCGCGGGTCCAGAGCACGATCAGCGCGAGGACCACGGACAGCGGGATGGAGACCGCGGTGACCAGGGTCGAGCGGATCGACGCGAGGAAGACCAGGATCACGATGACCGCGAAGAGCAGTCCGAGCGCGCCCTCGGTGGTCAGGCCGGAGATCGCCTTGGAGACGGCCGGCCCCTGGTCCGAGACGACGGTCAGCTCGGCGCCGGAACCGAGGTCCTTGCGCAGGTCGGGGAGCTTGTCCTGGACGGCGTCCGAGATGGCGACGGCGCTGCCGTCCTTGTCCATCGTGGCCATCACGGCGAGGCTCGGCTTGCCGTTCGTACGGGTGATGGAGACCGCGGTGGAGGGCTCCTGCTTCACCGTGGCGATGTCGCCGACGCGGACCGGCTTCCCGGGCTTGCCGGTGGCGGGGTTCTGCGCGGAGACCTTCAGGTCCTCGATCTGCTTCAGCGAGGTGAAGGAGCCGCCGACCTGGATGGTGCGGCTCTTGCCCGCCTCGGAGAAGGAACCGGCCGGGACGGTGGCACCGCCGGCCTGGAGGGCCTGGGCCAGCGAGCCGGCGTTCAATCCGGCGGCGGTGAGCTTCCTGTCGTCGGGGACGACGGAGACCTGGAGTTCCTGGACGCCGTCGACCGCGACCTGGCCGACGCCGTCGATGTCCTCGATGGCCGGGACGACCGTGCGGTCCAGCTGGTCGGCGAGCGCCTGCTGGTCCTTGTCGGAGGTGACGGCGAGGACGACGGTCGGGATGTCGTCCGTCGAACCGGCGATGACCTGCGGGTCGACGTCCTCGGGCAGCTGGATGCGGGCACGGTTCACGGCCTGCTGGATGTCCGCGACGAGCTGCTTGGTGCCTTCGTCACCGAAGTCGAAGCTCGCCATGATGACGGCGTTGCCCTCGCTGGCGGTCGAGGTGATGCCCTCGACGCCGTCGACGGCCTTGATGGCGTTCTCGAGAGGTTCTACGACCTGCTTCTCGACCACATCGGGGGACGCACCCTGATAGGGGGCCAGCACCGACACCATCGGGAGTTCGATGGTGGGCAGCAGCTGCTGCTTGAGCTGCGGGATCGCGATCGCTCCGAAAACGAGCGCGACGATCGAGATCAGCCCGATAAGGGCCCGTTGCGCGAGGCTGAATCTGGACAGCCAGGACATGGGTGGGTCTCTCTTCTGTGGCTTACGCGGCAGATGGGCGGCTGCTCAGGGAGCAGAAAAAAGGGGGACACAGCCCGCCCGCCTATACGATCGCCGATCCCGGGGACGGATTCGTCGCCCCCCGGGTTGCATTCTTATGTCGCGCATACCGCAGCTGGAGTACGCCGGATCTCCACCCGTCACTCCGCCCTGGGACGCACCAGGCCCGATTCGTACGCAATGACAACCAATTGGGCCCGGTCCCGGGCGCCCAGCTTCGCCATGGCCCTGTTGACATGGGTCTTCACGGTGAGCGGGCTGACGGCGAGCCGCTCGGCGATCTCGTCGTTGGAGTGCCCGCCCGCGACCAGGACGAGCACCTCGCGCTCCCGCACGGTGAGCGCGCCGAGCCGCTCGGCGTACGCCGCGGCGTCCGGACCCTCGCCCGCGCTGCCGCCCTGAGCAAGGAACGTGGCGATGAGCCCCTTGGTCGCGACCGGGGAGAGCAGCGCCTCCCCTGCCGCGGCGATGCGGATGGCGTTGAGCAGCTCGTCCGGTTCGGCACCCTTGCCGAGAAAGCCGGACGCACCCGCGCGCAGGGACTGCACCACGTACTCGTCCACCTCGAAGGTGGTGAGCATGACGACACGTACACCCGCGAGATCCGGATCGGCGCTGATCATCCGGGTGGCGGCGAGCCCGTCGGTGCCGGGCATCCGGATGTCCATCAGCACCACATCGGCGCGGGTCGAGCGGGCCAGTTCCACCGCCTGTGCGCCGTCCGCGGCCTCACCGACGACCTGCATGTCGGGCTCCGAGTCGACCAGCACCCGGAACGCGCTGCGCAGCAGCGCCTGGTCGTCGGCCAGCAGCACCTTGATCGGTGTCATGCGCGTCCCCCCGTGCTGTCCGCCGTGCCCGGCTTCTCCGGCTCACCCGTGCGCGTCATGACGGGCAGGATCGCATGGACCCGGAATCCGCCGCCGTAACGGGGGCCCGCGGTGAGGGTGCCGCCGAGCGCGGTGACGCGTTCGCGCATGCCGATGAGGCCGTGGCCGCCGCCGTCGCGCTCCTCGTACGGGTTCGTTCCGTCGTCCGCGGGCCTCGGCGCGCCCCTGCCGTTGTCCAGCACCGTGATCTCCGCGGTGCTCCCGACCCGTACGACGCTCACCTCGGCCTTCGCGTCGGCACCCGCGTGCTTGCGCACATTGGTGAGCGCTTCCTGGATGATCCGGTAGGCCGCGAGGTCGACGGCCGCGGGCAACGGGCTGTCCCGGTCGGTGCAGGCCACCTCGACGGGGAGTCCCGCGTTGCGGAAGGTGTCGACGAGCTCGCCGAGGACCGCGAGGCCGGGGGCCGGCTCGGTGGGCGCCGCGGGGTCGCCGGACTGGCGCAGCAGCCCGACCGTGGTCCTGAGCTCGCGCAGTGCGGAGCGGCTGGCCTCACGGACGTGGGCGAGCGCCTCCTTGGCCTGGTCGGGGCGTTTGTCCATGACGTGGGCGGCCACCCCGGCCTGGACGTTGACCAGGGCGATGTGGTGGGCGACGACGTCGTGCAGGTCCCGGGCGATCCGCAGCCGCTCCTCGGCGACCCGCCGTCGGGCCTCTTCCTCACGGGTCCGCTCGGCCCGCTCGGCGCGTTCCCTGATCGCGTCGATGAACGCGCGTCTGCTGCGGACCGCGTCACCGGCGGCTGCGGCCATGCCGGTCCAGGCGAACACGCTGAGGTTCTCCTGGCTGTACCAGGGCGTCGAGCCGACCACCATCGCCGCCACGGTCAGCACCGCCATCGTCAGCAGCCCGACCCGCCAGGTGGTGGGGCGGTCGGTGCGGGACGCGACGGTGAAGAGCGCGATGACCGCACTCATCACCACGGGGGCGGGCGGGTCCATGAGGGTGAACTCGGCGGCGGACAGCAGCCCGGTCACGGCGAGTACCGCCATGGGATCGCGCCGCCGCAGCACGAGTGCGCCGGCGCCGAGCACCATGAGCAGCACGCTCGACGGTTCGGGGGTGCGGACGCCGAAAATCGGCCCGTGCCCCGGATTCGGTTCGGCGAACGACGCACAGATCATGCAGGCGAGCACGGCCAGGGCGAGCGCCGCGTCGAATACCAGGGGATGGCCGCGCAGCCAGCGTCGGGCGCGCACGAGCCCGGTTCCGAGGGTGGTCACGTCAAGCTACGGTACGGCGTGTCGCGCACATTTCTGTCCCTGCGGTGTGCGGATCCGACCACAGAACGGCCCCGAGCCCCAGAACGCCCGTGCCACTGTGCCCCGCGCCGGTGGGACCGGGCGGGGCACAGTGCGGGAGTGGGGAGCGAAGCGCTCGGTCAGCCGGGGATGAGCCCGTCGTCACGGAGCATGGCGCGCACCTCTTCGAGGGTCGCGTCAGGAGCCGGCAGGATCAGCTCGGACGGCTCCAGGGAGTCGTCCGGCAGCGGCGAGCCGAGCTCGCGCACCTTGTCGAGGAGCGCGTGGAGAGTGGTGCGAAAGCCGGGGCCGTCGCCGCTCTCCATCTCTGCGAGCAGTACGTCGTCGAGCTTGTTCAGCTCGGCGACATGACTGTCGGCCAGTTCTACCTGGCCCTCCCCCATGATCCGTACGATCATGACGCCGCCCTTACTGCTTGTCGAACTTGTGCGGGGACTGCTGCGACTGCGGTGCCGAGTCCTGCGCACCGCCTTCGATGGCCTGCTGGGAAGAGGAGGAGCCGCCGGCCAGTTCGGCCTTCATGCGCTGCAGCTCCAGCTCTACATCCGTACCACCGGAGATCCGGTCCAGCTCGGCGGCGATGTCGTCCTTCGCCGTCCCGGTCGGGTCGTCCAGGGCACCGGAGGCCAGCAGCTCGTCGATGGCTCCGGCGCGCGCCTGCAATTGCTGGGTCTTGTCCTCGGCCCGCTGGATCGCGAGGCCGACGTCACCCATCTCCTCGGAGATGCCGGAGAACGCCTCACCGATCCGGGTCTGTGCCTGGGCCGCCGTGTAGGTGGCCTTGATCGTCTCCTTCTTCGTACGGAAGGCGTCGACCTTGGCCTGCAGCCTCTGGGCCGCGAGGGTGAGCTTCTCCTCCTCACCCTGCAGCGTCTGGTGCTGCGTCTCCAGGTCCGTGACCTGCTGCTGGAGGGCGGCGCGCCGGGACAGCGCCTCTCGGGCCAGGTCCTCGCGACCGAGCGCGAGCGCCTTGCGTCCCTGGTCCTCCAGCTTGGACGACTGCCCCTGCAGCTGATTCAGCTGCAGCTCGAGCCGCTTGCGCGAGGTCGCCACATCGGCGACGCCGCGGCGTACCTTCTGAAGCAGCTCCAGCTGCTTCTGGTACGAGTAATCGAGGGTCTCGCGCGGATCCTCGGCCCGGTCAAGGGCCTTGTTTGCCTTCGCGCGGAAGATCATTCCCATACGCTTCATGACACCGCTCATGGGCTTCGCGCGCCCCCTTCTGACGGACTGAGCTCCAGCACTCCAACAGAACCCACAGTACGGGCCCTGCCTCTATTACCGCACTGTTCGGGTACGGATGTGCTCCTACCCAAGGACGACTGCCACCTGCGACCACTCCCGCCCAGGGAGTAGAGGAACATCAGGGAAACCGGTGGCGACGTCCGTTCTGCCCCTGTCGGGACACCTTTCAGGACGCAGGCCGTTGCCGGATCGTTCCCGCCCGGTCCTGACTTGCCCGGACCGACCCCGTACCCTTGGGTTTTGTGTTCCGTAGCCGTTCCAAGGAAGAGAAGGCCCCCACCAACAAGGTGACGGCGGACCTCTCCAAGCAGCCCCGCGACCCTCAGGCTCCCAAGGGTCGCCCCACCCCCAAGCGCAACGAGGCCCAGACGCAGCGCCGACGTGCTTCGAGCGGCACGCCGACCGATCGCAAGGAGGCCACGAAGCGACAGCGCGAAGCGCGCCGCGCGGACCTGGCCAAGCAGCGTGAGGCGCTCGCGTCGGGTGACGAGCGTTATCTCCCCGCACGTGACAAGGGGCCCGTGCGGCGCTTCGTCCGTGACTTCGTGGACTCACGCTTCTGCATCGCGGAGTACTTCCTTCCGCTCGCAGTGGTCATCCTGATCCTCAGCGTGATCCAGATCAAGAACATCCAGAACATCTCGCTGCTGCTCTGGCTCGGCGTGATCGTGCTGATCGTGGTCGACTCCATCGGCCTCGCGTTCCGGCTCAAGAAGCAGCTCGCCGAGCGCTTCCCGGACACACCCAAGCGCGGCGCCGTGGCCTACGGCCTGATGCGTACCCTCCAGATGCGTCGACTGCGGCTTCCGAAGCCGCAGGTCAAGCGGGGAGAGCGGCCCTGAGCACGGAGACCTCCGGTTTCACGGGGGTCTCTTCGCAATGGCTGGACGGGCTCGGCGGACTGCGCAACACGGTCCGCCAGGAGCTCGTCGCCCGGCAGCTGGACGAGCAGATAGCCGCGCGCTTTCCCGTGGGGAGGCGACTGCGGGTGCTCGATGTCGGCATGGGCCAGGGCACGCAGGCGCTGCGCCTGGCCCGGGCCGGACACTCCGTGACCGGTCTGGAGTCCGACGGCGAGATGCTTCGGACCGCCCGGGAGTCCCTCGCGGGCGAGCCCGAGGGCATCCGGGAGCGGGTGCGCCTCATCGAGGGCGACGGCCGCGACACCGGGGTGCACTTCCTGCCCGGCAGCTTCGACGTGGTGCTCTGCCACGGCGTCCTGATGTACGTGCCCGAGCCTGATCCGATGTTGGCGGGCCTGGCCCGGATGCTGGCGGCCGGCGGGCTTCTCTCGCTGCTCGTGCGGAACGCGGACGCGCTGGCGATGCGGTCCGGGACCGCGGGGGACTTCGGCGGGGCTCTCGCGGCTTTCGACACGGATACGTACACCAACCGGCTCGGCCTCCGTGTGCGGGCCGACCGGCTCGACGCGCTGACATCCACGCTCGCCGGGATCGCCGCACCGCTGCACGCCTGGTACGGCGTGCGGGTGTTCACCGACAACGTGAGCAACGACGACGAACTGCCCGGCGCCCAGGAGCTGGAGCAGGTGCTGGCAGCCGAGGACCGTGCGGGGCGGACCGATCCGTACCGCAGGGTGGCGGCGCTGCTGCATCTGTGCGGGGTGCGCGGCTGAGGGCCGTCTGTCCCCGGCGGGGTTCGGCGAACCCCGGGCCGTACGTCTGATCGGCCCATCAGCGCATGCCCCGTCCTGGGCCCCCTGGCGATACTCCGGGCATGGACGCATCCTCCTCCCGCGGCCGAGCCCGCCGCCTGCTGCTACCTCTGATCGCCGGTGCCTGCGCGATCGCCCTGGCGGGCGGCTGTTCCGGCGCGGGTTCCTCCCCGGCCGGCGCCCCCGTGCAGCAGGGCGCGGTGGCCCGGGCGCCGGGTGATCTCGAGAGCCAGTACCAGAACGTCATCAGGGATGTGTTGCCCTCGGTCGTGCAGATCGGCGCCGGGAACAGTCTCGGCTCCGGCATCGTCTACGACGACAAGGGCCATATCGTCACGAACGCGCACGTCGTGGGAAGCGCGAAGACCTTCGACGTCACGGTCGCCACCGGTGAGAAGGGGCTCAAGGCCTCCCTGGTCTCCTCCTATCCGGAACAGGACCTGGCGGTCGTCAGGCTGAACGACATCCCGGGCGGGCTGAAGGCCGCGACGTTCGGCGACGCCGAAAAGGTCGAGGTGGGGCAGATCGTGCTGGCCATGGGCTCGCCGCTCGGCCTGTCCAGCAGCGTCACCCAGGGCATCGTCTCCGCTTTGGGGCGGACGGTCAGCGAGAGCAGCTCGGGCGGTGGCACCGGGGCGACGCTCGCCGACATGGTGCAGACCTCGGCGGCGATCAACCCGGGCAACAGCGGCGGGGCGCTGGTGAACCTGGACAGCGAGGTGATCGGCATCCCGACGCTCGCGGCGGCGGATCCGCAGCTGGGCGGCAGTGCGGCACCCGGGATCGGATTCGCGATCCCGGTCTCCATGGTGCGGACGGTCGCGGACCAGATCATCAAGTCCGGCAAGGTCACGGACTCGGGCCGGGCGGCGCTGAACATCACGGGTCGCACTGTCGTCGACGACGACTACCAGCCGGCCGGTGTCGCCGTCGTCAGCCTGCAGAAGGGCGGGGCCGCGGAGAAGGCGGGTCTGCGCACCGGAGACGTCATCACCGCGATCGACGACACCCCCGTCACGACGATCACCTCGCTGTCGGAGGCCCTGGCGGGCGAGAAGCCGGGCGGGCGGGTCACGGTGACGTACTCGCGCGGCGATTCGACGAAGACGGTCGAGGCCACACTGGGCGAGATCTGAGCCGATGCCTCACGGCACCCGGCCCGGCACCCTGGCGGGTGGCGGGCCGGATCTCTGTCGCGGGGCGGGGCAGCCGGAAGGCCTAGTCGGCCTGGAGGCTCATCGGGCCGTAGATCTTCGTCGCGTCCTCGAACAGCGACACCTGGTCGGCACCGCCCTCCAGGAGCTCCTTCCAGAACTCACCGATCCAGGACTCCGCATCGCCCTGGGTCGTGAACTCCTCCGGCTGCAGA
The DNA here is from genome assembly GCF_040605575.1 of Streptomyces sp. NPDC005566. NCBI lineage: Bacteria > Bacillati > Actinomycetota > Actinomycetes > Kitasatosporales > Streptomycetaceae > Streptomyces > Streptomyces sp. NPDC005566. The sequence goes on from NZ_JBEXDB010000001.1 coordinate 75,573, forward strand.
GCCGGCTCCGTCTCCGTACCGTCGGACTTCTCGAACCGCCACGTCCACGCCATGTCCGCCTCCTGGGTCACGTTGCTGCCCGAAGCCTAGTACCTGGCCCGGGCGCGCAGGTGAAGCATGGACGCGGGAGGATCAGGAGCGTGGAACTGACTCTGCTCGGCACCGGAGCCCCCGACGGGCTGCCGCGGCCCGACTGTCCCTGCGCCGCATGCGCGTCGGCCCGTGGTGAGCGGGCGCGGGCCGCGACCTCGCTGCTGGTCGACGACGCGCTGCTGCTCGACCTCACTCCGGGCGCCGTGTTCGCCGCGGCCCGCGCCGGCCGTTCGCTCACCGGCGTGCGCCAGGTGCTGCTGTCCCACCCGCATGACGGGCCCGCGGTGGAACTGCCCGCCTCGCTCCCGTCCGCGGGCCGCGTACCGGACGGCCAGGAGCTGACGCTGATCAGCGGGCACCGGGTGCGGGCGGTGGCGATGGACGCTCCGGGCACCGGGTACGAGGTGACGTCTCCGGAAGGTGAGCGGCTGCTCTACCTGCCGCCGGGGGCCGCGCCCGCCGGTCTGGCCGACCGGATGGCGGATCCGTACGACATGGTCGTCGCCGATGTGGTCGCGCGGCCGGACGCCGTGGCCCGGCTGCGGGCCGTGGAGGCGATCGGGTCCACCACCGAGGTCGTCGCCGTCCACCTGGACCACGACGCGCCGCCCGGCGACGAGCTGCACCGCAGACTCGCGGCCGCGGGTGCGCGGGCCGTGCCGGACGGGACGACGCTGAGGGTGGGTGAGTACCACGCGGTGCCCGATATGCCCCGGCGCACGCTGGTGACGGGTGGCGCACGGTCGGGGAAGTCGCTGGAGGCCGAGCAGCGCCTGGAGACGTTCCCCGAGGTGGTGTACGTGGCTACGGGCGGCCGGCGGAACGGCGACGCGGAATGGGTGGCCCGGATCGGGCTGCACCGCGAGCGCAGGCCCGCCGCGTGGCGCACCGAGGAGACGTGCGAGCTGGTGGCTCTGCTGGAGGCGGACGGCCCGCCGCTGCTGATCGACTGTCTGTCGCTGTGGCTGACGGACGCGATGGACCGGGTTCAGGCGTGGGACGACGCCCGATGGGCGGACGGTGGCGAGGAGGCACTGCGGGAACGGGTCACGGAACTGGTCCGGGCGGTGCGCGGGACGCGCCGTACGGTCGTCGCGGTGACCAACGAGACCGGATCGGGTGTGGTCCCCGCGACGGCATCGGGGCGGCGCTTCCGGGACGAACTGGGCCGTCTGAACGCCGCGTTCGCCGACGAGTGCGAGCACGTGCTGCTGGTGGTGGCGGGGCGGGCGCTGGTGCTGCGGGGCTGAGCCGCGGGCCGGGGCAGGGCCCGAGCCTCGGGCGGGTGCGGGGACCGGGGGCGCGGAAAGCTGCCGGGTACTGTTCCGCACAGGAGCCCTCGGCCGGGTTCCCGCCCACCATGTGACGACCCGCGAGGCAGACCCCCGTGAATCTGGACGACTTCTCCGACCTCATCGAACGCCCCGACGGCGGCGTACGGCGCGACGCCGAGGAACGCCGGGAGCGGCTGACCGTCCCGCCCGGCGCTCTCGGCCGGCTGGACGAGCTGGGTGAGTGGCTGTCGGCCGCCCAGCAGTCCGTACCGGTCAAGCCCGTGGACCAGCCGCGCGTGGTGCTGTTCGCCGGTGACCACGGGGTGGCGGAGCTGGGGGTGTCCGGCCGGGAGGCCGGCACCGCGCACGAGCTGGTGCGGGCCGCGCTGGACGGGGCGAGCCCGGTCGCGGTGCTGGCCCGCCGCTTCGGCGTCCCCGTACGGATCGTGGACGCCGGTCTGGACTGCGACCCCGCACTGCTGCCCGAGACGGTCGTGCGGCACCGGGTGCGGCGCGGCAGCGGCCGTATCGACGTCGAGGACGCGCTGACGGCCGAGGAGGCCGAGCAGGCCGTTCACCTCGGTATGCGGATCGCCGACGAGGAGGCCGACTCCGGCACCGATCTGGTGGTGCTCGGCGATCTGAGCGTCGGCGGTACGACGGCGGCCTCGACCCTGATCGCGGCCCTGTGCGGCACGGACGCCTCCGTGGTGACCGGGCGCGGCGGTGCGGGCATCGACGATCTGGCGTGGATGCGCAAGTGCGCCGCGATCCGGGACGCGTTGCGCCGGGCCCGGCCCGTTCTCGGCGATCAGCTGGAGCTGCTGGCCGCGGTGGGCGGCGCGGATCTGGCGGCGATGACCGGTTTCCTGCTGCAGAGCGCGGTGCGCCGGATGCCCGTGGTGCTGGACGGGGTGGTCTCGGCGGCCTGCGCGCTCGTGGCCCAGCGGGCGGCCTTCAGGGCGCCGGACTGGTGGCTTGCGGGGCAGGTGAGCGGTGAGCCGGCGCAGATGAAGGCGCTGGACCGGATGGCGCTGACGCCGCTGCTCGATCACGGGGTGACCGTGGGCGGCGGCAGCGGGGCGCTGCTCGCGCTGCCGCTCGTCCAAGCCGCGGCGGCGCTGGCCGCCGAGCTGCCCGAACGGACGGAGGAGCCTGTGGAGAAGCCCGCGGACGAGACCGCCGAGGACACCGTGGAGGAAGCCTCCGGGGAGGGCGAGCCCGCGGAGACCACCACCGCCTGATTTCAGCCCTTGGGGGAGGGCCCCGGCAGCGGTGTCCGGTCGGGGGCCCCGCCGATCAGGTCCTGGAACCTGCGGCGCGGCCCCGCCCAGCGCACATCGTGGTGGTACGCCCTCAGCACCGCCCTGGCGCGCGCCCGGTGCCGCTTGCGGTACAAGCGTCTGGCCCACGGCGAGGCCGGCCTGGCCAGCCGGATCGCGGCGATCAGCGCGATGAACGGAACGAGGGTGCCGATCACGGCCATGCGGGCCTTTCCCTTGAACAGGGCGATCAGCACGAAGCCGAAGTTGACGACGTACGTGAGGATGACGCCCAGTCTGTTCTGCTGCTGATCTCCGCTCAGTTCGTCGACTCCCAGCGGCGAGAATCCGGCGAGGACCAGCACGACGAGCGAGGCGGTGAGGACCACGACCTCCACGCTCTGGCGGCCCTCCTCCGTCCAGTACACGTCGTCGAGGTGCAGGATCAGCGCGAACTCGTCGAGTACCAGACCGGCCCCCACCCCGAAGATCACCGCACAGATCCCGGCGGCGACACCGTGCTGTCCGGAGGCGACCGCGCCGAAGCCGCCGACCACCGAGAGGACGACGCCCGGCACCACGTGGTGGATGTGCACGCCGCCGGGCGTGATGTTGCCGAACGGCCCCTTCCCGGCCCTGATCATGCGGGTGATGACACGGGTGATCGCGAACGTCAGCACGAAGGAGCCCAGCGCGAGAAGCAGCGGGAGCTTGCCCGGTTCGACGATGTTCTGGTTGAGCCAGTGACCCATGCCACCTACTCCCGATGATCCGCGTACGAGTCATTTGTCATGATGTGCCCAATCTAGCGCCGCCCCGCACCGGCTAGCCTGCGCGCGGTGACCTCCCTGAACAGCCACGGCCTGCGTTTCGCCTTCGGCACCCTGACCGTGCTCCCCGTCCGTGTCTCCCGCTGGGACCGCGAAGCCGCCCGCGCCGGCATGCTCTGCGCCCCGCTCGCGGGACTCGTCGTGGGACTGCTCGCGGCCGTGCCCGGGGTGCTGTTCCTGCTCGCCGGATCGGGTCCCCTGCCGGCGGCGGTCGCCTCCGCCGCCGTGCCCGCCGCCCTCACCCGGGGCCTGCATCTGGACGGGCTCGCGGACACCGCCGACGGGCTCGGCAGCGCCAGGCCCGCCGAGGAGGCACTGCGGATCATGAAGCAGTCGGACATTGGTCCGTTCGGTGTCATCACCCTGCTGTTCGTCCTGCTGGCACAGGTCGCCGTCCTCTTCGAGCTGTACGGGCAGGGCTGGGCACACGGCGCCCTGGGGGCGGTCGTCGCCGCGGTCACCGCCCGGCTCGCGCTCACTCTGGCCGCGCGCCGGGGCGTCCCGCCCGCCCGTCCCGAGGGCCTCGGAGCGGCGGTGGCAGGCACGGTCACACTCCGTACCGCACGGGCCGTCGCCGTCGTGGTGGTGGCGGGCTGCGCGGGGGCCGGTGCGCTCCTCGGGGGGTACGGGGCGGTGCACCACGCCCTGGCGGCGCTGGCCGGTCTCGGGGCCGCGCAGCTGATGCTGCGCCACTGTGTGCGGCGCTTCGGCGGGGTGACGGGCGATGTGTTCGGCGCCCTGGAGGAGACGGCGGTCACCGTCGCCCTGGTGGCGCTCGTCCTCGGCTGAGGGCTGTCAGCAGGTCCGGCGCCAGACCCCGAGTTCGTACTTCTTGAGCAGCGAGCTCAGCCGGAGCTTCCGGGACCCGGGGCAGAAGTCCGCCACCGGCACTTCGTACTCCGCGTGGAGGACGGCCTTGCCCGCCTCGATGAACGGTGTCAGGGCCTCGCATTCGTCGTACTGCGCGCACTGTTCGTTGACCGCGAAGTCGAAGTCGTCCACCAGCTCCGGGATCTGGGGCAGGTCGTTCTTCAGGCCGACGGCCAGGTGGTGGCGGTGGGCGAGGCGGGCGATCAGCCGGTTGTAGCGCAGCTGGTCGTCCGCGGTGAGCGGGAAGCCCGTGGTGTTGAGGTAGCCGTCCATGTTGTCCGGCTCCACGGCGTCGAAGCCCTTCTTCGCGCACATGGCGATCCGGGCCTCCATCAGCGGTTCCAGGATGTCGGTGCGGCGGATGTCGAGCCACCACTCCCCCTCCCAGCCGTTGCTCTTCCCGCGTACGGAGGCGGGGAACTTCCCGGCGTCCGGGCGGAAGTCCTCCCACGCGCCGGTGGAGAGGTAGCAGATGACCTTGCGGCCCCGGCGATGCAGCTCGGCCACCGTCTCCGCGTCCTGGTCGAACCCGTCGATGTCGTAGACGGGCGCGTCCACGCTCGTGTCCACCCGGCCCGAGAGCTGCCACTGCCAGTCCACGCCCGGTTCCGGCTGCCAGCGCTGTACGGCCGTCGGCCGCGCCGGCTCCGCGGCCGGGGCGCAACCGGCCAGTACGGCCGTCAGCACCAGCAGGGCGCGGGGCACCGGCCATCGTGTCCTCGTGCCCCGCATGTCGTCTCCCCCGCTCGCCTGCCAGGTCAACGACCCTATCCCCGTGGTCCGTTCCGCCGTACGGGGCCTGCCGGCCCAGGCGGTGTACGGCCGGACGGCCCCGCCCCTGTGAGCCGGAAGCGGACGCGCGCGTAGGCTCGTTCCCGGCGCATTGTCGGCGGCATCTACGATGCGCCGGGCACGGTCGGCCCACCCCTCGACCGGCACACCACTCAACGGAAGCGAGAATTCACCACCGTGACTGCTCTCACTCTCAGCACCGCAGGTGCGGCGACGCTGCGCGCCGACGCACTCGTCGTCGGCATCGCCAAGGGCGCCAAGGGTCCGGTCGTCGCACCGGGCGCCGAGGCCGTGGACAAGGCGTTCGACGGAAAGCTCGCCACCGTCCTGGAGACCCTGGGCGCCTCCGGTGCCGAGGGCGAAGTGACCAAGCTTCCCGCACCGTCCGGTCTCAAGGTCCCCGTCGTCGTCGCGGTCGGGCTCGGCCCGGTCCCCGAGAAGGACGACGCCTACGACGCGGAGGCACTGCGCCGCGCCGCCGGCAGCGCCGCCCGTGCGCTGACCGGCTCGAAGAAGGCCGGCTTCGCGCTGCCGACGGAGTCCTCCGAGGACGCCGAGGCCATCGCCGAGGGCGCCCTGCTCGGCGCGTACGCCTTCACCGCCTACCGGGGCGGCGAGAACAAGCTCGCCCCCAAGGGCGAGAAGGACAGCGGCCCGAAGCTGCCGCTCGCCGAGGTCGCCCTGCTCGGCACCAAGCCGCGTGACAAGGCGTTCAAGGCCGCCGCGGAGCGCGCCACCGCGGTCGTCGAGGAGATCAACCGCGCCCGCGACCTGATCAACACCCCGCCGAACGACCTGTACCCCGAGTCCTTCGCCGCGGTGGCCACCGCGGCCGGCAAGGAGCACGGCATCAAGGTCCAGGTCCTCGACGAGAAGGCTCTCGTCAAGGGCGGCTTCGGCGGTCTGCTGGGCGTCGGCCAGGGCTCGACGCACGGCCCCCGCCTCGTCCGGCTCGGCTACACCCACCCGAAGGCGGAGAAGACCCTCGCCCTGGTCGGCAAGGGCATCACGTACGACTCGGGCGGCATCTCGCTCAAGCCGGCCGGCCACAACGAGACGATGAAGTGCGACATGAGCGGCGCCGCCGCCGTGCTCGCCGCCGTCGTCGCGGCCTCCCGGCTCGGCCTCCAGGTCAATGTCACCGGCTGGCTGGCCCTCGCCGAGAACATGCCGTCGGGCAACGCCACCCGCCCGGGTGACGTGCTGCGCATGTACAGCGGCAAGACCGTCGAGGTCCTCAACACCGACGCCGAGGGCCGGCTCGTCCTCGGCGACGCGCTGACCCGCGCCTCGGAGGAGAACCCCGACGCGATCGTCGACGTGGCGACCCTGACGGGCGCGATGGTCTTCGCCCTCGGCAACCGCACCTTCGGCGTGATGGGCAACGACGACGCCTTCCGTACGGCCATCCACGAGATCGCCGAGGAGGTCGGTGAGGCGTCCTGGCCGATGCCGCTCCCCGCCGACATGCGCAAGAGCATGGACTCCCCGACCGCCGACCTCGCCAACATCGGCGAGCGGATGGGCGGCGGCCTGGTGGCCGGTCTGTTCCTGCAGGAGTTCGTGGGCGAGGGCATCGCCTGGGCCCACCTGGACATCGCGGGACCCGCCTTCCACGAGGGCGCGCCGTACGGCTACACGCCCAAGGGCGGCACCGGATCCGCGGTCCGCACCCTGGTCAAGCTGGCGGAGCGCACCGCCGCCGGGGATCTCGGCTGAGTTCCACACGGCCACACGGCATTCGCTCGCGCCGTTCGCGCGCAGCGATACGGCCCCGGGCATACGTCCGGGGCCGTACGTGTTCACCTCAGTGGCTCTGACCGGCCTCTTTCCGAAACTTTGCACGTACAGCCAACCGTCCGAGCCGGACCTCCGTCCGTCTCAGACCAGGGGCCCGCGTCCCGCTCGCCCTCAACAAGTGCGAAGATGGGTTCTCGGCAGGACAGGGCCCCCACCACAGGGCCGAACAACACAAGCGGCCGAACACCAGCCGACCGGCCGGTCACACCCCAGCGAGGGGCCCGGCGTACGGCGCACATGCATGGAGGACGTGACGTGGCGAACGACGCCAGCACCGTTTTCGACCTAGTGATCCTCGGCGGTGGTAGCGGCGGGTACGCCGCGGCCCTGCGCGGAGCGCAGCTGGGCCTGGACGTCGCACTGATCGAGAAGGGCAAGGTCGGCGGCACCTGCCTGCACAACGGCTGTATTCCCACCAAGGCGCTGCTGCACGCCGGAGAGATCGCCGACCAGGCCCGCGAGGCCGGTCAGTTCGGTGTCAAGGCCACCTTCGAGGGCATCGACATCGCGGCCGTCCACGCGTACAAGGACGAGGTGATCTCGGGTCTGTACAAGGGCCTGCAGGGTCTCATCGCCTCGCGCAAGGTGCACTACATCGAGGGTGAGGGCCGGCTCTCGTCGCCCACCTCGGTGGATGTCGACGGCCAGCGCATCCAGGGCCGCCACGTCGTGCTCGCGACCGGCTCCGTGCCGAAGTCGCTGCCCGGCCTGGAGATCGACGGCAACCGCATCATCTCCTCGGACCACGCGCTGAAGCTGGACCGTGTACCGAAGTCCGCGATCGTCCTGGGCGGCGGCGTCATCGGCGTCGAGTTCGCCTCGGCGTGGAAGTCCTTCGGCACCGAGGTCACCATCGTCGAGGGCCTGAAGCACCTGGTCCCCGTCGAGGACGAGAACAGCTCGAAGCTCCTTGAGCGCGCGTTCCGCAAGCGCGGCATCAAGTTCAACCTCGGCACCTTCTTCGACAAGGCCGAGTACACGCAGGACGGCGTGCGTGTCACCCTCGCCGACGGCAAGACCTTCGAGGCGGAGGTGCTGCTGGTCGCGATCGGCCGCGGCCCGGTGTCGCAGGGTCTGGGCTACGAGGAGGCCGGCGTCGCGATGGACCGCGGCTACGTCCTCGTGGACGAGTACATGCAGACCAACGTTCCGACGATCTCGGCCGTGGGCGACCTCGTCCCGACCCTCCAGCTCGCCCACGTCGGCTTCGCCGAGGGCATCCTGGTGGCGGAGCGGCTGGCCGGTCTCAAGACCGTGCCGATCGACTACGACGGCGTGCCGAAGGTGACGTACTGCCACCCCGAGGTCGCCTCCGTCGGCATCACCGAGGCCAAGGCCAAGGAGATCTACGGTGCGGACAAGGTCGTCGCCCTCAAGTACAACCTCGCGGGCAACGGCAAGAGCAAGATCCTGAAGACCGCGGGCGAGATCAAGCTCGTCCAGGTCAAGGACGGTGCCGTGGTCGGCGTCCACATGGTCGGTGACCGTATGGGCGAGCAGGTCGGCGAAGCCCAGCTGATCTACAACTGGGAGGCGCTGCCGGCCGAGGTCGCGCAGCTCATCCACGCCCACCCGACGCAGAACGAAGCGATGGGCGAGGCGCACCTGGCTCTGGCCGGCAAGCCTCTCCACTCCCACGACTGATCCAGTCCCGGGCGCGACGACCGACCACTTCCGCACTTTCGTAAGGAGCAACTGAAACCATGTCGGTTTCCGTAACCCTTCCGGCGCTCGGCGAGAGCGTCACCGAGGGCACTGTCACCCGTTGGCTGAAGGCCGAGGGCGAGCACGTCGAGGCCGACGAGCCGTTGCTCGAGGTCTCGACCGACAAGGTCGACACCGAGATCCCGGCCCCCGTGTCCGGTGTCCTGGCGTCCATCAAGGTCGCCGAGGACGAGACCGTCGAGGTCGGCGCCGAGCTGGCCGTCATCGACGACGGCTCGGGCGCGCCCGCGGCGGCTCCGGCCGCCGAGCCCGAGGCTGCCCCGGCTCCTGCTGCCGAGGCCGAGCCGCCCGCCGCCGAGGCCCCCGCCGCTCCGGCCCCCGCGGCCGCTCCGGCTGCGTCCGGTGGCGCCGAAGGCACCGACGTCACCCTCCCCGCGCTCGGTGAGAGCGTCACCGAGGGCACGGTCACCCGCTGGCTGAAGGAGGTCGGCGAGGAGGTCACGGAGGACGAGCCCCTGCTCGAGGTCTCCACGGACAAGGTCGACACCGAGATCCCCGCCCCGGTCTCCGGCGTGCTGCTGGAGATCGTGGTCGCCGAGGACGAGACCGCCGAGGTCGGCGCCAAGCTCGCCGTCATCGGTGCTCCGGGTGCCGCCCCGGCCGCTGCTCCGGCGGAGGCTGCTCCGGCTCCCGCCGCCGCTCCGGCTCCGGCCGCCGCCGCTCCGGCAGCCCCGGCTCCGGCTCCCGCCCCCGCCGCTCCGGCAGCCCCGGCTCCGGCTCCGGCGGCGCCCGCCGCCCCGGTCGCGGCTCCGGCCGCTTCGGCGCCCGTGGCCGCCGCTCCGGCACCCGCCGCTCCGGCACCCGTCACCCCGGCACCGGTCGCTGCGGCCGCGCCTTCCGGTGACGACGGCGCGTACGTCACGCCGCTGGTCCGCAAGCTCGCCGCCGAGAACGGCGTCGACCTGGGCGCGGTCAAGGGAACCGGCGTCGGTGGCCGTATCCGCAAGCAGGACGTCGTCGCCGCCGCGGAGGCCGCCAGGGCCGCCGCTGCCGCTCCGGCTCCGGTCGCCGCCGCCCCGGCGGCGAAGGCCACGCCGAAGCTCGAGACGTCCCCGCTGCGCGGTCAGACGGTCAAGATGACCCGCATGCGCAAGGTCATCGGCGACAACATGATGAAGGCGCTGCACTCGCAGGCCCAGCTGACCTCGGTCCTCGAGGTCGACATCACCAAGCTGATGAAGCTGCGCAACCTGGCGAAGGAGTCCTTCGCCGCCCGTGAGGGCGTCAAGCTGTCCCCGATGCCGTTCTTCGTGAAGGCGGCGGCCCAGGCACTGAAGGCCCACCCGGTCGTCAACGCCCGGATCAACGAGGACGAGGGCACCATCACGTACTTCGACTCGGAGAACATCGGCATCGCCGTGGACGCCGAGAAGGGTCTGATGACCCCGGTCATCAAGGGTGCGGGCGACCTGAACATCGCCGGTATCGCGAAGAAGACCGCCGAGCTGGCCGGCAAGGCCCGCGGTGGCGGCCTCACCCCGGACGACATGTCCGGTGCGACCTTCACCGTCAGCAACACCGGTTCGCGCGGTGCGCTGTTCGACACCGTCATCGTGCCGCCGAACCAGGCAGCCATCCTGGGCATCGGTGCCACCGTCAAGCGTCCGGCGGTCATCGAGACCGCCGAGGGCACCGTCATCGGTGTCCGCGACATGACGTACCTCTCGCTCTCCTACGACCACCGCCTGGTGGACGGCGCGGACGCCGCCCGTTACCTGACGACGGTCAAGGCGATCCTCGAAGCGGGCGAGTTCGAGGTCGAGCTCGGCCTCTGAGGCACGCGGCTGTAACCAGCCTCACCAGCGGCGCCCCCGTCCGGAACACTCCCGGGCGGGGGCGCCGCCGTATTGTCTAGACACCACAGGTCGCCCCTGGCCGCCGTGTTGGTGGAGAGCAGCACCGGTTCGCCCCGAAGGAGCCCGTCATGACCCCGCCCGTCGTCCACTCGCTGCGCGAGCAGATCCGCGAGCACATCGTGGACGGGATCGTCAGCGGGCGCTGGAAGCCGGGCGAGCGGATCGTGGAGCGCCGTATCGCGACCGAGCTGGAGGTCAGCCAGACGCCCGTGCGCGAGGCGCTGCGCGAGCTGGAGACCCTGCGGTTGATCGAGTCGGCCCCCAACAAAGGCGTGCGCGTGCGGAATCTGACCGCTGCCGATCTGGAGGAGAGCTATCCCGTACGGGCCGGGCTCGAGCAGATCGCGGCGGAGCTGGCGGCTCCGGCACTCGGCGAGGACTGCTCGGCCCTGACCCCGCACGTGGCGGCCCTGTACGAGGCGGACCGGCTGGCCGACGGCGAGGCGCAGGTGCGGCACACGGTGGCCTTCCACCGGGAGATGGTGCGGGCCGCGGGGAACGCCGTCCTGCTGCACACCTGGGAGGGGCTGGGCATCGAGGTGTTCACGGCCCTGTCGATCCGCTGGCTCGGCACGGTGCAGAAGTCGTACGCGGAGGAGCACGAGGCCCTCATCGACGCGTTCCTGCGGCGGGACCCGCGGATCGCGGTGCTCGTGAAGGAGCACGTCCTGGGGTGCGCGCCGCGCGCCTGAGCCCGATGCGCGCCCCTGGTGCGAACCGGCGCGGAGGCGTGTACCCATCTGCGACATCGAGCGCTCGGGTGTGCAGCTCAGGGCCCGTTTCACCCTAATAATCCCGTCACTCCGTGCCCCATTTCGAGGCACCCCATGCCACTTTCTTCATATCGAGAAGTTTTGCCTTTCATCCTTTGATCGATCATCGATCGGCGACTTACAGTTCAGATGCGGGCCCACCGGCCCCATCGCCCTGTCCTGCCAGCCAGGGCCTTCTCCACCCCCCTCCACTCCGGAAGGCGGCGATCATGACCGACCCCGTAGCAAAACATCCGAGCGAGCTCGACCAGCTCCCGGACCGCGACCCCGAGGAGACCGCCGAATGGGCGGCCTCCCTGGACGCCGTCACCAAGGCCGCGGGCCCGCACCGCGCCGCATACCTGATGCGTCGTTCGCTCCAGCACGCGGAGGGCGCCGGCATCGCGCTGCCCAAGCTGCTGGAGACCGACTACGTCAACACCATCCCCACCTCCGCGGAGCCCGCCTTCGACGGCGACCTGGAGATGGAATCGAGGATCACCGCCTGGAACCGCTGGAACGCGGCTGCGATGGTCACCCGCGGCGCCCGGTTCGGCGTGGGCGGCCACATAGCCACGTTCGCCTCGGCAGCCTGGCTGTACGAGACCGGGTTCAACCACTTCTTCCGCGGCAAGGAGGGGGACGGCTCCGGCGACCAGCTCTACATCCAGGGCCACGCCTCGCCCGGTATCTACGCCCGTGCCTTCCTCGACGGCCGGATCAGCGAGCAGCAGCTCGACAACTTCCGCCAGGAGTCGGGCGGCGAGGGCCTGCCGTCCTACCCGCACCCGCGGCGGCTGCCCTGGCTGTGGGAGTTCCCCACCGTGTCGATGGGCCTCGGCCCGCTCTCGGCGATCTACCAGGCGCGCTTCAACCGCTACCTGGCCAACCGCAACATCAAGGACACGTCGAACTCGCACGTCTGGGCCTTCCTGGGCGACGGCGAGATGGACGAGCCCGAGTCGACCGCTGCCCTCGCCCTCGCGGCCCGTGAGCAGCTCGACAACCTGACCTTCGTCATCAACTGCAACCTGCAGCGCCTCGACGGCCCGGTCCGCGCCAACTTCCGCGTGGTCCAGGAGCTGGAGGGCGCGTTCCGCGGAGCCGGCTGGAACGTCATCAAGACGCTCTGGGGCAACGCCTGGGACGAGCTGTTCCAGCTGGACACCACGGGCGCGCTGATCCGCCGCCTCCGCGAGGTGCCGGACGCGCAGTTCCAGACGTACGCGACGCGCGACGTGGCGTACATCCGCGAGCACTTCTTCGGCACCGAGCCCGCGCTCGCCGAGCTGGCGAAGCTGCTGAGCGACGCCAAGATCGCCGAGTGCTTCTACAGCTCCCGCGGCGGCCACGAGGCCCGCAAGGTGTACGCCGCCTACCGTGCCGCGGTGGAGCACAAGGGCGCGCCGACCGTGATCCTGGCCCAGACGGTCAAGGGCTACACGCTCGGCAAGGGCTTCGAGTCCAAGAACGCCAACCACCAGATGAAGAAGCTGTCGATCGACGAGTTCAAGAGCATGCGCGAGCTGCTCGGCCTCCCGATCCCGGACAGCGCCTTCGAGGACGGGCTGGTCCCCTACGGCCACCCGGGCGCCGACTCCCCCGAGGTCCGCTACCTCCAGGAGCGCCGTGCCGCCCTCGGCGGTCCGGCCCCCGCCCGCCGGGTGCACGCGGCGGCACTGCCGCAGCCGGAGGAGCGCGCCTTCAAGGCCCTGTACAAGGGGTCCGGCAAGCAGGAGATGGCCACCACCATGGCGTTCGTCCGCCTGGTGAAGGACCTGATGCGGGACAAGGAGACCGGGAAGCGCTGGGTGCCGATCGTCCCGGACGAGGCCCGCACCTTCGGCATGGAGTCGCTGTTCCCGTCGGCCGGCATCTACTCGCCTCTGGGCCAGACGTACGACCCGGTCGACCGCGACCAGCTGATGTACTACAAGGAAGCCAAGGACGGCCAGATCCTCAACGAGGGGATCACCGAGGCCGGCGCCATGGCCGACTTCATCGCCGCCGCCACGTCGTACGCGACGCACGGCGAGACGATGATCCCGTTCTACATCTTCTACTCGATGTTCGGCTGGCAGCGGACCGGCGACCAGATGTGGCAGCTCGCCGACCAGCTGGGCAAGGGCTTCATCGTCGGCGCGACGGCGGGCCGTACGACGCTGACGGGCGAGGGCCTGCAGCACGCGGACGGCCACTCGCACCTGATCGCGTCCACGAACCCGGCGTCGCTCAACTACGACCCGGCGTTCGCGTACGAGGTCGCGGTGATCGTCAAGGACGGTCTGCGGAGGATGTACGGCCCCGAGGCCGAGAACGTCTTCTACTACCTGACGGTCTACAACGAGCCGAAGCAGCAGCCCGCGATGCCGGAAGGCGTCGAGGAGGGCATCGTCAAGGGCCTGTACCGCTTCAAGGAGGGCACGCCCACCACGGCGGACGCGCCCCGCGTGCAGCTCCTGGGGTCCGGTACGGCGATCCACTGGGTGCTGAAGGCCCAGGAACTCCTGGCCGCCGACTGGGGTGTCACGGCCGACGTCTGGTCCGCCACCTCGTGGGGCGAGCTGCGCCGTGACGCGCTGGAGGCCGACGAGGCGCTGCTCCGCGGTGAGCAGCAGGTGCCGTACGTGACCCAGGCGCTCTCCGGTGCGCCGGGCCCGGTCCTCGCGGTGAGCGACTGGATGCGCGCGGTGCCGGACTCGATCAGCCAGTGGGTCGAGCAGGACTGGTCCTCGCTGGGCACGGACGGCTTCGGCCTCTCCGACACCCGCGACGCGGCCCGCCGCCACTTCGGTGTGGACGCGCAGTCGATCGTGGTCGCGGCCCTGGCCCAGCTGGCCCGCCGCGGCGAGGTCCCGGCCTCGGCGATCAAGGAGGCCCGGGAGCGGTACGGGCTGTAGGCAGCGGGAGGGCGGGGCAGGTGCCGGACAGGTCCGGCACCTGCCCCGCCCTCGTCGCGCGGCGCCCACAATGGCTCCATGCGTGCTGCCCGCCTCATCAAGATGGTCCTGCTCCTGCAGTCCCGGCCCACCATGACCGCCGCCGAGCTGGCGAGGGAACTGGAGGTCTCGGAGCGCACCGTGACCAGGGACGCCCAGGCCCTGTCCGAGGCGGGCGTGCCCGTGTACGCGGACCGGGGGCGGGCGGGCGGGTACCGGCTCGTCGGCGGCTACCGGACCCGGCTCACCGGCCTGGCCCGTCACGAGGCCGAGGCGCTCTTCCTGTCCGGGCTGCCCTCGGCCCTGCGTGAGATGGGGCTCGACGACGCCGCGTCAGCAGCCCGGCTGAAGGTCTCGGCCGCCCTGCTCCCCTCGCTCCGGGACGCCTCGCAGAGCGCCTCCCAGCGCTTCCACCTCGATGCCCCCGGCTGGTACCACGAGCCGGTCACCCCCGAGCTGCTGCCCGCCGTCGCGGAGGCGGTCTGGGACGACCGCGTGGTCCGGGCGAGCTACCGCCGCGGGGCCACGAGCGGCGAGGTGGAGCGGGAGATGTCCCCGTACGGGCTCGTCCTGAAGGCCGGGGTCTGGTACCTCTGCGCCCGGGTGGCGGACGACTTCCGGGTGTACCGGATCGACCGGTTCACCGCGGTCGCCGTGTCGGCGACCCGGTTCGAGCGGGACGAGCGCTTCGATCTGCCCCGGTTCTGGGAGGAGCGCGCCGCACAGTTCGCCCGGTCGATCCTGCGTACCGAGGTGACGGTGCGACTGTCCGAGGCGGGGGTGCGCCGACTGCCGTACGCCGTGGACAGGGCCGCTGCGGAGGAGGCGCTGGCCGCGGCCTCTCCGCCGGACGCGGACGGCCGGCGCACGCTCACCCTGCCGGTCGAGTCCGAGGATGTCGCGTACGGCCAGCTGCTCTCCCTCGGGCCGGAGTTGGAGGTCCTGGCACCCGCCGCCCTGCGCGAACGTGTTGCCGATGCCGCCGAACGCCTGCGCGACCTCTACGGCTGAAGGCTTCATTTCGGTGTCTCCGCGTGCGTCGCCCGCCGCCAAGGCCGATGCTGGACCAGTGATGGACGAGACGGAGTTCTGGGAGATCATCGACAACACCCGCGAGGCCGCCGACGGCGACCCCGAGGACCACGCCGACCTGCTCGTCGAACGGCTGGTGCGGCTCGATCCCGACTCCGTGCTGGATTTCGCCAGGCACTTCGAGGCCCGCTACAACCGCGCGTACCACTGGGACCTGTGGGGCGCGGCCGCCGTGCTGCTCGGCGGGGCGAGCGATGACGCGTTCGACTTCTTCAGGTGCTGGCTGATCGGGCAGGGCCGTGAGGTCTTCGAGGGCGCCGTGCACGAACCCGACAGCCTCGCCGAGCTGCTCGACGACTTCGACGACGAGCTCGACGGCGACGGCGAGGATCTCGGCTATGCCGCCGACGAGGCGTACGAGCAGCTCACGGGTGTGGTCGCACCGGACCTGGGCCTGCCGCCGCAGGCCACCGAGCCGGCGGGCACGCCCGTCGACTTCGAGGACGACGCGGCGCTGTCGGAACGGCTCCCCGCGCTCTGGAGCCGCTTCGGCCCGATCTGAACCGGCACGCCCCGCGCGCGAAACCGCTCAGGACGGCAGGTCGGCGGGCGGAAGCTCAGGACGACCGCTCAGGGCAGCAGCGAACGGCCCATCAGAACATCGTCGGCGTACCGCCCGTTCAGGAAGAACTCCCCGGGCAGTACGCCTTCGACGGCGAAGCCCTCCGCTGCGTAGAGCTTCCGCGCAGGCATGTTGTGCCCGAGTACGCGCAGCGTGAGCCGCCCCGCGCCCTGCCGCCGCGCCTCCGCGTACGAGGCGCGCAGCAGCTCACGCGCGACACCGTGGCCCCGCGCCCACTCGGCCACGGCGAGGCCCTGTATCTGCCGCACGTGCGCGTTGCAGGCCAGCGGCGTCGCCGGAGCGAGCCGGATGTACCCGGCGATGTGCTCCTCGCCCGCGTCGGTGACAGCTGCCGCCACCAGGAACTCCCCCGGCCGGTGCCGCCCGTCGAAGAACGGCTCGTACGGGGGCCGGGGCCTGGGCTGCACGGCGTGCAGCGTCGACCAGGTGGCGCGGTCGAGCTCTCCGAGCGCGCTCTCGTCCGCCTGTACGGCGGGTCGGACGGGCAGGAGGGAGTGGAACCGCGGCTCGGACATGCGTGCCACTGTGCCACGCCGTGTTCCGCGTGACCGAGGGTCCATGGGGCAGGATGGAGGCCATGCAGCGCTCCCGTATCGCCGTCACAGGATCGACCGGCCTCATCGGAGCGGCGCTCGTGCGCTCGCTGCGGGCCGACGGGCACGAGGTGGTGCGCCTGGTACGCCGCCCCGCCGCGACCGGCGACGAGGTGGAATGGGACCCGAAGCGCCAGTACGTGGACGTGGCGGGCCTCGTCGGATGCCACGCGGTCGTCCATCTCGCGGGGGCCGGGGTCGGCGACCACCGGTGGACCTCGGCGTACAAGCAGGAGATCCGGGACAGCCGCGTCCTGGGCACGGCGGCGATCGCCGAGGCCGTCGCCTCGCTCGACGAACCGCCGAGGGTCCTGCTGTCCGGATCCGCCATCGGCTACTACGGGGACACCGGGGACCGTGCGGTCGACGAGAGCGCGCCGCCCGGCGAGGGCTTCCTGCCGTCGGTGTGCGTGGAGTGGGAGGAGGCCACGGCCCCTGCCGAGGAAGCGGGCGTAAGGACGGTGCACACCCGGACGGGTCTCGTCGTCGCCCGGCAGGGCGGGGCCTGGGGCCGCCTCTTTCCGCTGTTCAGGGCGGGGCTCGGCGGACGCCTCGGGAACGGGCGGCAGTACTGGAGCTTCATCGCCCTGCACGACCACATCGCGGCGATGCGGCACATCCTGGACACCGAGTCGCTGTCCGGCCCGGTGAATCTGACCGGGCCCTCCCCCGCCACCAACGGCCAGGTGACGGCCGCGATGGGGCGGGTGCTGCGCCGCCCGACCCTGTTCACCGCCCCGGCGCCCGCCCTGCGCGTCGCCCTCGGGGACTTCGCCGAGGACGTACTGGGCAGCCAGCGGGTGCTACCCGGCCAACTTCTCGACTCGGGTTTCTCGTTCGCCTTCCCCGGTATCGACGCCGCCATCCGCGCAGCACTGCGCTGAAACCGTCCGCCCGGCCGCACGGCCGGGCCGGCCGTCCCGCACAGCGGCGCAGCTCAGCGGTCCCGGCAGGCCACTTCGACGCCTCCGGCCGGGACGGCCGGCCGCCGCTCCGGCACCGCCCGTGGGGGGTCCGTGCGACCCCGTGCACCGGTGCCCCCAGGTGCGCGCGACTGCGCCTGCACCAGCCATCCATCTAGCCTCGACCCGAACTCCGGCATTCCGGGGGCCTGTTGGGGGCAAGAGCCTCCCACCAGTCGCGCCGACTCGGGGAGGGGTACGTGTTTACGGCACACACGGCACACCACGCGGATGTGGTCATCATCGGGGCCGGGATCGCCGGCCTGTCAGCAGCGCATCGACTGACCAGTGCAGGAGTGAACGTCAGCGTCCTGGAGGCCGCGCCGCACGTCGGCGGCCGGATGGTCACCCACGATGTGGACGGGTTCCTGCTCGACCACATAGGTCCACTGCTCAGCTCCGCGTACCCGGAACTGAGCACCACCCCGGGCCTCGACGGCCTGCTGCTGCGGGACTTCGCCCCCGGGGTTCTCGTCCACAGCGGAGGCCGCCGGTACCGCGCCGGTGACGTACGGAGCGCAAGGGGCGCACTCAAAGCGGTGCGCACCCGATCGAGCGCCCCCCTCGCGCCCCTGGGCGGGGCGATCGAACAGGCCCGGCTGGGTTCCTGGCTCGGCCGCCTCGCCGCCACACCGCCGGCCCGGATCCTGGCCAGGCCCGACCGGACCGCACTCTCGGCCCTGTCGGCGCGTGGTCCCTCCCCGCGGATGGTCAGCGGTTTCCTGCACCCCCTGCTCACCGCACTGCTCAGCGACCCCGCGCTCACCACGTCGAGCCGCTGCGCCGAGCTCGCGCTGCGCAGCTACGCGCGCGGCAGGCTCTGCGTACCGTCGGGCGGTTCCGCGGAACTGCCCCGGCTGCTGGCGGCCGCCCTGCCGCCCGGCACCGTACGCACCGGGGTGCACGTCACGGCCGCAGACATCACGTCCGTGCGCACCAAGGAGCACGGCGAACTGGGTTGCCACTCCCTGCTGCTGGCCACCGGAGCCGGCGCCGCCGCGGAGTTGCTGCCCGGTCTGCGGATGCCGGCCTTCCACCCGGTGACGGTGCTTCACCACACCGCGCCCGCTCCGCCGCCGACGGGAGCGCACCTGCTGCTGGACGCGGACCGCTCGGGTCCCGTCACGCACACCGCCGTGATGAGCGAGGTCGACCCCTCGCGCGCGCCGCACGGCCGGACGCTGATCACCTCCACGGTCCTCGGCCCCCCGCCACCGGACCTCGACCGCACGGTCCGCGAGCACCTCGCCGTGCTGTACGGCACGCCCACGCACGACTGGGAGCTCCTGGCGGCCCATCACGACCCGGAAGCGGTGCCCGCGATGCCACCTCCGCACGATCTGCGCCGGCCGGTACGGGTCCTGGCCGGCCTGTACGTGTGCGGCGACCACCGCGACACGAGCACGGTCCAGGGCGCCCTGCACTCCGGGCAGCGCGCGGCCTCGGCGATCCTCGCCGACCTGGGGATACGGCAGGAGCCCGGGGGCGGGGCCGCGCTGCCCGCCGCCGCGTAGGCAGGCTCAGCCGAGCGCGGCGACCCGGTCTCGGTAGCCCCGCACGGCCACCGCGTCCCGGTACGGCTCGAGCCGGCGTTCGAAGTCCCGCACGTACTCCGTGGCGCGCACCGACCTCATCTCGGAAGCCTGCTGGGCCGCCTCGGCGCCCAGCAGGCAGGCCTGGTCCAGCTCGCCGAGCCCGAGCCGTGCGGAAGCGAGCACCACGCGGCAGAACAGCCTGCTGCGGGCGTACGCCGGAGCGCGCAGCTGGAGCGACCGCTCGGCGTGCTGCACGGCGACCCGGTACTGCTGCAGATCGCGATGGCAGTGGCCGAACTCGTCGGCGAGCTGCGCCTCGTCGAAGTAGCGGGCCCAGTGCGGCACGTCGTCCCCGGGACGCTCGGACTGCAGGGCCCGTTCCGCGCGGACGAGTGCGGCGATGCACGCCCGGGTCTCCCCGAGCACCCCGTGCCCGCGCGCCTCGACCGCGTGCAGCAGTGCCATGACCACGGGCGGCGCCGAGGACCCGATCCCCTGCTGGGCGACCCGGGCGAGCTGCACCGCTTCCCTGCCGTGCCCGAGGTACACCGCCTGCCGGCTCATCGTGATCAGGACGAACGAGCCGTACCCCCGGTCGCCGGCCGCCTGCGCGAGCCGCAGCGCCTGGACGAAGTAGCGCTGGGCGAGGCCGTGCGCGGCGATGTCGTACGAGGTCCAGCCCGCCAGCCGGGTCAGATCGGCCGCCGCGGAGAACAGCCGCCTGCCGACGGCCTCGCCGTAGGTCCCCCGGAGCATGGGCTCGGCCTCGTGCTCCAGGTACCTGACGAGGGCCTGCCGGGCGTGGCCGCCGCCGTAGGCGTTGTCCAGGGTGCGGAAGAGCTCACCGACCGACCGCAGGGCGGCGACGTCACCGTTGCCGACCCGCTGGCCGGGTCCGCGGTCGGTCTGCCGCTGACGGGGTACGCCGAGGGGCGCCTGCGCCGGGGCGGGCGGCCGGGCCGGACCCGGACCCCGGGTGCCTGAACGGCCGCCGTGGGCGGGCGCCCCGGGTGCGCCCCCGGGGCCGTGATGCGTGTGGGCGCCGCCGGACGCGTGGAAGCCGTTCGACGTGCGGACGGCGCCCGCGTCTCCGGGTGTGCGCGGGGCGGGCAGGCCCGCCGTGCCGTGCGCCGCAGCTCCGTTCGCGCTGCTCGCAGGGCCCGCGCCACCGGTGCCGCCGCGGGAAGCGGCTGCCGCCGTCGCCGGTTCTCCGCGTCCGACCCATTCGTCGGCCCGCCCGATCAGCCAGTCCCGGCTGGGCACGACGAGTCCGGCCGGGGTGAACGCGATCTTGCGCAGCTCCGCATGGCTGCCGGAGTCCTTCCGCCACAGCCCGCTGACGATGTCGACGGCCTCGGCGGGCGTGGCCGCGAACTCCAGCCCGGCATAGACGGGGGCGCACGCGTCCAGCCCCAGATCCTGCGCGGAGAGCCGGCGCCCCAGCCGCCGGGTGAAGACCTCCGCGATCAGTGCGGGGGTGGTTCCCCTCGGCTGCTGGCCGCGCAGCCAGCGGGTCACCGAGGTCTTGTCGTACCGCAGATCGAGGCCGTGTTCGAGGCCCAGCTGATCCACCCTGCGGGCCAGACCCGCATGGGAGAATCCGGCTTCCGCGATGAGCGCAGCGAGCCGCCTGTTGGGGGTGCGCTGCGGAGGTCGTTCCGACATCAGCTGTACGGTCTCCTGCCTTCGGGGCCGGGCGGGGAGCCCTTATGGAACGGCGCGAATTTAGCTGTCCCGGCAGCCGCCCCAAGGACCTTCGCTCCACATTCATCCGATCGTGTGAGGATTGTGGACATCGCTGACGCGACGGCCGGGAGAGAACCTGCCGGACGTCCGTCCCCCGAGCGGTCGTACAGTGGCTCAGGGCGCATATCAGTGCATGGTGCCGTGGTCCCGGGGACACCCCCCGGCCTCCCGACACCCGAATAGGGAGGCACCCGAGTGAGTGAGCTGCGGTTCGTCCGTCTGGGATTCGGCGAGGAAGCGGTCGACTACCAGGAGGCCTGGCAGAAGCAGCGGGAGGTGCACGCGGCCCGGTTCGAGGACTCCGTACCCGACACCTGCCTGCTCCTCGAGCACCCGCCCGTCTACACGGCGGGGAGGCGCACGACCGACAGTGAGCGCCCCCTGGACGGCACCCCCGTCATCGACGTGGACCGCGGCGGGAAGATCACCTGGCACGGTCCGGGCCAGCTCGTCGGCTATCCCATCCAGAAGCTGCCGCGGCCGGTCGACGTCGTCGCCCACGTGCGGCGGCTGGAGGACGCCCTGATCCGGACGGCCGCCGACTTCGGTGTGGAGACCTCCCGGGTCGAGGGCCGCAGTGGTGTCTGGGTCCTGGGCGACCCGGTCGAGGAGCGCCCCGCGCTCGGCGGACTGTCCCTGGACTTCGACCCCCGTCTGCACGACGAGGAGTTCGACGCCCGGCTGAACGGCCCCGAGTACGCGCCGTCCAACGCCGGCCAGCGCCGCGAGGACCGCAAGCTGGCCGCGATCGGCATCCGGGTCGCCAAGGGTGTGACCATGCACGGCTTCGCGCTGAACGTGAACCCGGACAACACGTGGTTCGACAGGATCGTGCCGTGCGGCATCCGGGACGCGGGCGTGACCTCGCTCTCGTACGAGCTGGGCCGGGAGGTCACGATCGCGGAGGTGCTGCCGGTCGCCGAGAGGCACCTCCGGGACATCCTGGAGAACGCGGAGCTCGCGCCCCGGACCGTCGGGGCCGCCGCCCCGGGGACCGCGGTCGCCCCCGCCTGAGCACCGGGCCGGGAATAGGCCCTGTCGGCCACAGGTTGGGCAGACGTAAGGCCGTTCTAACCACGGGCGTACCCTGGTGTTCGCCGAAGAATCCAATGCAGCGAAAGCAAAGGGGTGCCGGAGTGTCCGGTGTCGCACCCGACGGGCGCAAGATGCTGCGCCTGGAGGTCCGAAACAGCCAGACCCCCATCGAGCGCAAGCCGGAGTGGATCAAAACCCGGGCGAAGATGGGCCCCGAGTACACGAAGATGCAGAAGCTCGTGAAGAGCGAGGGTCTGCACACCGTGTGCCAGGAGGCCGGCTGTCCGAACATCTACGAATGCTGGGAAGACCGCGAGGCGACCTTCCTCATCGGCGGCGACCAGTGCACCCGGCGCTGCGACTTCTGCCAGATCGACACGGGGAAGCCCGAGGCGCTCGACCTCGACGAGCCCCGCCGTGTGGGCGAGTCCGTGGTCACGATGGATCTGAACTACGCCACGATCACCGGCGTCGCACGCGACGACCTGGAGGACGGCGGTGCCTGGCTGTACGCGGAGACCGTGCGCCAGATCCACGCCCAGACCGCCGAGCGGGCGACCGGCGCCACCAAGGTGGAGCTGCTGATCCCCGACTTCAACGCGGTCCCCGAGCAGCTCGCCGAGGTCTTCTCCTCGCGCCCCGAGGTGCTCGCGCACAACGTCGAGACGGTGCCCCGGATCTTCAAGCGGATCCGCCCCGGTTTCCGTTACGAGCGCTCCCTGGAAGTCATCACCCGGGCCCGTGAGGCCGGTCTGGTGACCAAGTCCAACCTGATCCTCGGCATGGGCGAGACCCGCGAGGAAGTCAGCGAGGCGCTCCAGGACCTGCACGACGCGGGTTGCGAGCTCATCACGATTACGCAGTACCTGCGGCCCACCCCGCGGCACCACCCGGTCGAGCGCTGGGTGAAGCCGCAGGAGTTCGTGGAGCTGAAGGACGAGGCCGACGCGATCGGCTACTCCGGCGTGATGTCGGGGCCGCTGGTGCGCTCCTCGTACCGCGCAGGCCGCCTCTTCAAGCAGGCGATGGAGGCCCGGGGCGCGACCGTCGCGTGAGCGACCGTGGCCGCCCAGGCCGTGTGAATCCGCGCACAAGAAGCTACTGAGCAGTAATGGCTGATTCGATGCGGCCCGTACGCTCCCCGCAGGTCCGGGGCCCGTATGGGCCGCGTCGGCGTGCGCGGCGCCGAAATCAGGGTTTCATTGGTGTTTGACCGACCGGTCATGCACTGGTAACACCAAGCAGTGACCCTAGGTACACACACAGCGGCAGCCCCGAGGCCGCCGCAGTCACTGCTTCCCGCTACCCAGTGCGCGCCCGGTGCGCGCATCCGCTCCGAGGGGGAACAACCACGATGCACGCCGCACCGGTACGAGCCAACGCGATCCCGTCCGTCACCACCGCACTCCGCGCCGTCGAGTCGCTGCTGATGAGCAGCGGCCAGCGCACCGCCCGCCGGAACGCCTGGACGGCGGTCCTCGAGGACCGCCGCAGGGCCCAGGACCGGGTCGAGGCACAGCATGTACTGGAGGCCGTGGCCGACCGCCGTTCCTAGGCCGGTCCGGGGCCACGTAAACTTCAGTACATGGCGAGGAAGGCAAACACCACTGAAGGCGCGGACAGCGCCGAGAACGCGGGGCGGCTCAAGCAGATCGCCCTGACCTACAAGATGACCAGGCGGACCGACCCCAAGATCGGTCTTGTCGTCGCGGGTGTGGGAATCGTCACCTTCGGTGTCCTCCTCGCGATCGGTTTCTTGATCGATCACCCGATCTACGCGGGCATCCTGGGCTTCGTACTGGCCCTCCTCGCAATGGCGATCATCTTCGGACGACGTGCCGAGCGCGCGGCCTTCGGGCAGATGGAGGGACAGCCGGGCGCTGCGGCGGCCGTGCTGGACCGTGTCGGCCGCGGCTGGAGCACCACTCCGGCGGTCGCGATGAACCGCAGTCAGGACGTCGTCCACCGGGCCGTCGGCAAGGCGGGCATCGTGCTGGTCGCCGAGGGCAACCCGAACCGGGTGAAGAGCCTGCTGGCGGCGGAGAAGAGGAAGATGGCCCGGATCGTCGTGGACGTGCCGGTGCACGACATCATCGTCGGCGACGGCGAGGGCCAGGTGCCGCTCAAGAAGGTGCGCACCAAGATGCTGAAGCTCCCGCGGGTGCTGACGGGCGCGCAGGTCACCGCGGCCAACGACCGGCTGCGGGCCATGGGCGACCTGATGAGCAACATGCCGCTGCCGAAGGGCCCGATGCCGAAGGGCATGCGGATGCCGCGCGGCGGAAAGATGCGCTGACGTACTTCGTACGGAACGAGGGCGGCCCCGGACGATATCGTCCGGGGCCGCCCTCGTTGCTCCGCGCTCTCGGGCGCCTGTCTCAGATGCGTACCTGTACGGCGCGGGCCAGCCGGTCGTGGAGACCGCGGCTGTCGCGGTCCCAGACCAGGGCGGGGATGACCAGGAGCAGCAGTACGGTCCGGACGATCACCCGCCCGGTGCCGAGCCGGCCGCCGCCCTCGGCGACGACCCGCAGGCCCAGGATGCGCTTGCCCGGGGTGGAACCGATGGTTCCGACCGTCAGCAGGCTCAGCACGAGGAAGACGCCCAGCGCCCAGTTTCCGGCCGCCTGTTGGTCACCTTGAGCGAGCAGCCCGTATGCGATCACCATGCACATGGTCCAGTCGATGAAGAGTGCCCCGAAGCGCCGGCCGAGCGGGGCCACGGACCCCGGGCCTTCCTGGGGCAGACCGAGGCGCTCGCCCCGGTAACCGAAGTCGGCGCCCATCTCCTCGGCCGCCGCGCGGGGCCCCGAGAGCCACGATCCGATTGCTTGCCTGTTGTCCACCCGTCCACGGTACTGCGCCCGTGTTTGCACTTGGCCGGGCGGGGCACTCATAAACGTCGCTGAGGTGCCGCTGCCCCCCGGCCTGGTTAACTTGGGCGAAACAAATGGGTCATGCCTGAGAAATCCTGCCTGCCTATGGTCGGGTCCAGCGTGTGCCACCGCACTGGCCGCACGAAAGAGCTGCAACCCCGCCCTTCTCCGGGTCGGGAGTAGGAGGAGTTGGATGTTCCAGAACGCCGACGACGTGAAGAAGTACATCGCCGACGAAGACGTCAAGTTCATCGACGTCCGGTTCTGCGACCTGCCCGGTGTGATGCAGCACTTCACCATCCCGGCGGCAGTCTTCGACCCGAACGAGGAGCTTGCGTTCGACGGCTCGTCGATCCGCGGTTTCCAGGCCATCCACGAGTCCGACATGGCACTCCGCGCGGACATCTCGACCGCCCGCGTCGACCCGTTCCGCCGCGACAAGACCGTCAACATCAACTTCTTCATCCACGACCCGATCACGGGCGAGCAGTACAGCCGTGACCCGCGGAACGTGGCCAAGAAGGCCGAGGCCTACCTCGCCTCGACCGGTGTCGCCGACACCGCGTACTTCGGTCCCGAGGCCGAGTTCTACGTCTTCGACAACGTCCGCTTCCAGACGTCGGCGAACGAGAGCTTCTACCACATCGACTCCGAGGCCGGCGCCTGGAACACCGGGTCCGAGGACAACAACCGCGGCTACAAGGTCCGCTACAAGGGCGGCTACTTCCCGACCCCGCCGGTCGACCACTTCGCCGACCTGCGTGCCGAGATCTCCCTGGAGCTGGACAAGAACGGCCTCCAGGTCGAGCGCCAGCACCACGAGGTCGGCACCGCCGGCCAGGCCGAGATCAACTACAAGTTCAACACGCTGCTCGCCGCGGCCGACGACCTGATGCTCTTCAAGTACATCGTGAAGAACGTCTCCTGGCGCAACGGCAAGACCGCGACCTTCATGCCGAAGCCGATCTTCGGTGACAACGGCTCGGGCATGCACGTCCACCAGTCGCTGTGGCAGGGCGGCACGCCGCTCTTCTACGACGAGCAGGGTTACGCCGGCCTGTCGGACATGGCCCGCTACTACATCGGCGGCATCCTGAAGCACGCCCCGTCGCTGCTGGCCTTCACCAACCCGACGGTGAACTCCTACCACCGCCTGGTCCCGGGCTTCGAGGCCCCGGTCAACATGGTGTACTCGCAGCGCAACCGGTCCGCCGCGATGCGTATCCCGATCACGGGCTCCAACCCGAAGGCCAAGCGCGTCGAGTTCCGCGCCCCGGACCCGTCCTCGAACCCGTACCTGGCGTTCTCGGCCCTGCTGATGGCCGGCCTGGACGGCGTGAAGAACAAGATCGAGCCCCCGGAGCCGATCGACAAGGACCTCTACGAGCTGGCTCCCGAGGAGCACGCGGGCGTCCAGCAGGTCCCGACCTCGCTCCCGGCGGTCCTCGACGCCCTCGAGGCGGACCACGACTACCTCCAGGCCGGCGGCGTCTTCACGCCCGACCTGATCGAGACGTGGATCGACTACAAGCGCACGAACGAGATCGCCCCGATCCAGCTGCGCCCGCACCCGCACGAGTTCGAGCTGTACTTCGACATCTAGGAACGCCACAGGTCGGAGCGGGTTTCCGCTCGCCTGGGCCGTCTGTGGGCCGTCGGCCGTGTTCTTCCCGTCCCGGAAGACACGGCCGACGGCCTTTCTGCGGTCGGTGCTCAGGCTGCGGCTGCCGAGGCCTCCCCGGAATTACTAGAATGTGCGTGGCTGTGACGGGCGGTCCGTCCGGCGTCGTCCATGGAAGCGTGACTTCGATGGGTGGGCGCTTGGTGATGTGTGCAGCCGGCACGTAGGACACCGAGGTGGGTAGCGGCACGTCACGAAGTTTGCAAGCGGCGCGAGCAACCCGTTCAGGTAGTCCGCCGCCCGCTCGCGGGGCTCCGACCTGCCGAAACGGTGGGCGAACCGGGCATGGAACCCGGCTGTCCCCTCGGACCACGACTCGACCTGCTCCACCGTCAACGATTCATCGCGCAGCCGGAACAACGAGCCAATCCAACACCTGTGACGGCAGATGCGGTTGCAGTGCTAACCCACGCTGCCGCGGGTCACGCGGACACCTGTGCCGACCGTGGTCACCTTGGTGTTGCCGTAGCCGGCGCACTCTCCGTATTCCTTGCTCCACGTGGTCGTGCCGGACAGGGAGCCGGAGGACGGTCCGCCGAACGTGACGTCGTACCGTTGCTGCTGGTCGCAGCTGGGCACGTCGTAGTACTCGATGAACCCCGCCTGTGAGGCCTTCAGGTTGCCGGAACCGACGGGCAACCTGTAGGTGCCGATGGAGATCTGCTGTCCGGTGTTGTTGTCGACGACGCTGCCCGCCCAGGTGTCCGTGCCGGCCTGGGCCACCACGACGCGGAAGGTGTGGCCGTACACGGCGTCGAAGTCCACGCCGCAGCTGACGCCGGCGCCGCCGTCAGCCCCGTCCGAACAGTTGGCGTGGGTGCTTGTCGTGCCGCTGATGAAGGAGGAGAACACCCCACGCAGGCGCTGGTGCCCGTTCGCATCCGGTCGCGGCTGCAGTCCTGTGTACCCGAGCTCGCTCTGCCCGGTGAACCCGTACTGCATCGCGAAGTAGGTCCCGGTTATATGGGCGGTGCCGGTGTTCACGGTGATCGGGAAGTTGAGGGATGTCAGTCCCCCGCTGGGAGCCCCGCTGATGGACCACGACAGGGCTTCGTTCCCGCCGAAGGTCTGTGCCTGTGCGGCAGGTGCTGCGATGAACGGGACGAGTGTGGCCAGGGCTGCTACCACAGTGCGTGTCAACGCTCGTTTCATCTGAATTCTCCTCGAGGGGGTGTGGAAAATCGAGCCTGTTCGTGGCCGGTCGGCCACGCCTTCTCGGACGAGGGCCGCAGGCACCGTCGACTGCGCCACAGTTGTCGCGGTGTGTCTGAGCCGACTCTCCTGCCTGGGCTCGGGGGCCGACGGCCGGCCTGTTTCCCAAGGCTTCGCGACACGGATGCTCAGAGGCGTCCTTCGGGCCCGCGGCACTGAGCCCGGTGACAGAACACGCCGCTCGGCGTCATCCGGTAGCGGTGCCGGGGCCTTCTGCACGCACCCCGAACACCGGTGCCCCACTGTCCAGTTCTCTCCCATCGGCGTGAGCGAAGGCGCAAGGCGCACACAAATTGCCATGCACCTGTCAATAACCCGAAAAGCGTCCTGCTCGACCCGGAAGAGCCGTGCGCCCGCAGCCGCCACGCCAGTAGGAACTTCTTCGTTCGCCGGAACCCTGCAGCCCCTCGTCCACGGGAGACTATGGCGCCTCCCGCCGAACAGTGTCAATAGTTGCTTGCAAACAGGCAACTTCGCGCAAAATCAAGCATTCACGCCGATGGGTATCGTGCGGTTGTCCGGACGGACGGTGACCGGCGACGCCCGCGAACCCTTCAGTTCTTCGACATCCAGGAACGCCACAGGCAGAAGCGGCTTCCCGCTCGCCTGAGCCGTCTGTGGGCCGTCGGCCGTGTTCTTCCCCTCCCGGAAGACACGGCCGACGGCCTTTTCACGCCTGCACGCGAAACTCCTGACCGCACGCCCCGGCGGTTCCCTAGGTTGTCCCCATGAGTGAGGAAGATCAGCCGAGGCTGTTCAGCAACCGGTGGGCGGACGCGGTGGGGCCGGGTGGGGACGAGCCCGCCCGTGACCGGTGCCATTGCCTGGACAGGCGCGGGGAGCACAGCGGGAAGCAGGTCGGCTTCCATCCCGACCGGCAGGACACCTCGGCGCCGGGCTGGCTGCACCTGCTGCAGCTGATCGACGAGGCGGCGGCCGACGGCCGGGAGGTGTTCAAACCGCTGGTCGAACTGAGCCCTGGTGAGCGGCGCCAGATCGTCACGCTGCCGTCGGCCATCGCCGAGCTGACCGCGGTCAGGCATCTCGTCCTGTACGGCAGCAACCTGGTGCGCGTCCCGCCCGAGATCGGGGCGATGACAAGCCTGGAGGAGTTCAGCCCGTACACCTCGTACCGGCTGCACTGGCTCCCGTACGAGATCACCCGCTGCGCCGGGTTGCGGGAGAGCACGGTGAGTACGCGGGCCCTGTACGGCAACGTCAAGTACCGGCCGCCCTTCCCCCTGCTCCGGCGGGCGGACGAGTGGGCCCTCGCGGCGGTGGAACCCCATCGGTGGGGTGCCGAAGCGATCCGCAGCTGCAGCGTCTGCGACGGCCCGCTGGAGGACGGTCGGCTCCGGCAGGTCTGGATATCCCTCGTCGTGGCGACCGATGTCCTGCCGTTGCTCGTCAACGCGTGCTCGGCGGAGTGCGTGGCTGCGCTCCCGGCTCCCGCGGAGGGCTACGTCACCACGCCGCACCGCGGCGGGCCGGATATCGGCCGGCCGGCGCGCTACTGACGGTGCCGCCGGGAGTGGTCGAAGCCCGCCGACCCGTTCCAGCCGTTCCGCCGCCCGCGAAACCGGCGACAGGGCGCCCTCGACGGGGCAGTACTGAGGCGACGGGTTCCCCCGATGAACGGACCACCCCATGGCGCGGACAGCGGCGTACGACCGGATCGCGGACTGGTACGAACGGGATTTCCTCGGCGGCCCGGCGGGCGGAGCAACTGCCGGCAACCCCCGCGGCCTCGGTCATCTCCTGGGTGAGCTCCTCGGCGCAGGAGCGGGGGCCGCCTGTCTGGAGATCGGCTGTGGCACCGGCGTCCACGCCGCACGGCTTCGCGAGCTGGGCTGGGATCCCCTCGGCATCGACCTGTCCGCCGGAATGCTGGGCCATGCCCGCGGCCGCCTGCCGGTCGCGCAGGGAGACGCCGCGCAGCTGCCGATCCGCGACGGATCCGTGGCTGCGGTCGTCGCGGTGATGGTGCACACCGACATGCCCGACTACCCGGCCGTGCTCCACGAAGCGGCGCGGGTGCTACGGCCCGGTGGGGTGTTCGTGCACATCGGTGTCCATCCTTGTTTCTGCGGCGGGTTCGCCGACCGTACGGATGCCGATGCCGTCGTGGTCCGCCCCGGATACCTCGATGCGGACCGGACCACGGCCTCGTGGACGGACCAGGGACTGCGCGACAAGGTCGGAGCGCGGCATCTGCCTCTGCCCGGCCTCCTCCACGGCTTCCTCGATGCCGGTCTCGCGCTCGAGCGGTTCGCCGAGCACGGTGGCCCCACGCCGATCGTCATGGCGGTGAGAGCCCGCCGAACCGGGCAGGCGGCGAGCTGAACCGTGTTCGGCCGCTCGCCGCCTGCCCTCGGTGCGCCGTCAGCCCGCCAGAAGCTCGCGCAGTTCCGCGACCGCCTCGCGGAGGCGGTCCGCGAAGGCGTGCATCTGGGCGGCGACCGGGAGCGGGGTGCTCAGGTAGAGGTTGAAACGGTCGGGCAGCAGGACGTAGGCGATGCCGATGCACTTGCTGCTCGTGGAGCCGAAGCCGAAGTACTGGATGTTCTCCGACGGCGCCGAGCTGGTGCTGAGGTAGTCGTCCCGCATCGTGAGCCAGCCCGGTGAGCGGTACAGGGCGGGCTGTTCGGTGATCCCGAGCTCGGCACCGCGGCGGCGCTGGATGAGTTCCAGCTCCCACAGGTGCTGCTCGGGGGCGTCCCCGGCCTGGCATTCCTTCGCACGGGTCACATGGGCGGTCGCGGCGGCGCGGAAGGCGGCGCGGCGGGTGTCGCGGTCGGTCGCGGGGTCGTCCATCGCCGCCACGAAGGCGGGCATCTCCGGGGTGACGACGCGCATCGCCTCGGTGCGGCCGTGCCGGAACTGGCGGGTCGCGATCGACTCGTACGTGGCGCCGAGGTGCCCCTTGGCGCGCTGGTGGGCCAGCTGGTAGGCGACCTGGACGAACGCGTCCGGTGAGACGCCGAGCGCCTTGGCCGCGGTGCTGCCGAAGTCGTCGAAGGAGACCGTGCTGGTGGCGGTGGCGGCACCGTACGCGGCGAACGCCTCGGCAGCCGTGCGGACTTGGGTCCGCTGGGCGTCGTCCAGCTCGAACGCGAGGGGCTGCGGGACCGGTTGGCCCTGGGCGCGGGCGCCGGACAGGCGGGCGTGCTCCTCGGGCGAAGTGCTGAGCAGCGCGTCGGTGAAGCTGAGGATGGTCGTCCCGTCGAGCTCGCAGTGCTCCACGTTGATGCCGGCCCGGCCGTCGGAGTAGACGACGAAGGAGACGGCCTTGTCGAACCAGCGGTTGCCCCGGTCCCCGTACAGCAGTTCGTCGCAGGTGGCCTTGGTGTCCTCGGGGGCGAGGTCCTCCAGGCAGACGCAGAACAGTGCCGTCTCGATGTCGTCCAGCGTCTCGGCGTTGCGGGGGTGGGCGAGGAGGGTGTCCCGGGCCGCCGCCCATTCCGCGCGCGCCATGCTGGTGAGGTGGCCGGCCCGGTCCGCCTTGTCCGTGTGCACGTCGGCCTTGGTCACGGCGCGCAGCCCGGCTTCGATCTCGTCGAGGCTGTGCGGGGCACCGTCCTCACCGAGCACGTCCAGCCGGAACATGCTGCCCCGGAAGAACACCATGATGTGCCGGGCCGTGGAGGGGCCGGGCGCGCTGTCGCTGTACGGGGCGCGGACCGTGTCCAGCGGGACGCCGGGGATACGGGTCGTGGAGAACAGGTACTTGTTCTGCACCATCGACTGGGGAACTCCGCGCTGCTCCACCGGCGCGATGAGGCCCTCGTCCAGCTGCCGCTTGTAGTTGAGCGCCCCGGCGACGAGGCCGGCCGCCCGGTCGAGCTGCCCCTGGCCGTTGTCCTGGAACAGGAAGAAGAAGTTGGCGTTGAGCGCGATCCGGTCCCGGCGGCCGAGGTAGCGGTACGGCCAGAAGGTGTCGAGCCAGCTGTGCACACCCTCGGTGCCGTCGTACTCCTCCAGCGCCGCGTGCAGGACCCGGCCGGGTCCGTCGGGCCGCAGGAAGGCGGCGACCTCGGCCTCGGTCGCCGCCCGCTCCTCGGCGGTCAGGAGCGGCGCGCTCCAGGCGAGGAACCTTTCGCAGCTCGCCTCGAGCGTGGGCAGCGGCACGCGCGGCAGGTCGCCCTCCCGGGCGAAGGTGGCGCTGACCGCGACTTCCTGGCTGACGTTCAATTCGGCTCTGCTTTCGGTTGGTGGGAAGGGTGGCGGGTGTCAGTTGGGGCGGGAGAGGTAGAGCTGTGCGTACATCCAGCCTTCCTCCTCCAGGCCCCGCGCATCCACTCCGGCCGCCGCCATGCTGTCCAGTACGCGTGTCTGTTCCTGCGGGTCGGCGAACTTCCGCTGCTTGAAGACGTCGTCGACCCGGACAGTGCGGTATCCGAGCCCGGCCAGGGCGTCCTCGACCGGGTCGAAGGGGAACATCCGCAGGACGAAGTGCGCCATCCAGGGGCGCCGTTCGCCCTGCGCCCGTACGACGCGGGTGAGGGTCCGCTCGGTGACGTAGCCGATGCAGCCCGTCGAGATCACGATGTCCGTCCCGGCGAGCCGGGCGTGCTGTTCCGGTGTGGGGTCGTCGCTCTCCAGGTCGGCGTGGACCGTCTCGTCGAGGAAGCCGGCCGCGCGGGCGTAGGCAAGTGCGCTGGTGGAGGCGTCCAGGCCGGTGAAGCGGAGGCCGTGCGCGGGTCTGCGGGAGCGGGAGAGGTCGCGGTCGCGGTCCAGGAGCTCCTCGCGGGACAGCTCGGTGGCGTCACCGTAGCGCGCGTACAGCTCGTCCATGGTCGCGTCGTACTTGAGCAGGGCGGCGTTGATCCCGTAGGAGCAGCCGATGTCCAGGACGGTCGGAACGTCCACGTCCTCGGCCTCCCGGTACTCCTTGATGAGCTTCTCGAAGTAGGGCTTGGCCTGTTGGGGGACGCAGTAGCCGAGGGGGCGGAGCACCTGGAAGTACGTGCGCGGGTCGGGCGCGGTGTAGATGTGGTCGAGCGAGACTTTTCCGTTCGCGTCGAAACGCAAGGGGCTTACTCCTCCGTGGATCGCGGGGCGGGGCAGGAACGGTCTGCGCGGGCCGCCCCTAGTCCAGGAGCTTGTCGCCCCGTACGGCCCGGCCTTCGGCGGCCAGGTGCGCGGGCAGGACGCGGCCGAAGAGCTGCCGGGTGCGTGCCACGCTCCCGATGACGCCGGGGCGCTCGCTGTAGGCGAAGATCGCGGAGTGGCGTGCCACGTCGCCCCGCACGGGGCTGACGCGGTGCAGTGAGTAGCGGCCCTTGAAGAGCTGCAGGTCGCCCGGCCGCAGGGGCAGCCGGTCGCCCTCGGTGCTGCCGTCCAGAACGTCGCGGACGGCGTCGAAGCGCTCGTCCTCGGCGGTCCTGATGTTCGGGCAGTACTCGAAGTCACCGCCGGACCTGGCCTGCTGGGTCAGCATGCTCACCGTGTACTCGTTGGTGTCGAAGTGCCACGGGTGCTCCATCCCCGGCCGTACGACGTTGAGGACGAGCCCGGAGAGCGGGTCGGCGAGCTCGTACAGCCGCGGCAGTCCGAAGCAGTCGGCGACGAAGCGCTGGAACAGCTCGTGCGTGTGGAGCCGGCTGATGAGGGCGCCCTCGGGGATGCGGTCGCGCGCGACGAACGCGTTGCCCCGCTGGAAGGTGCGCCGGCCGGGGTGGTCCTCGGGCAGGTCCGCGTCCACGGCGATGTTGTAGACGTTGACGGTCTCGACGTCGAAGTACGCCTGGGGTGCGATGGCCGCGCACTCCTGGCGCAGGACGTCGTGGAGGGACGGGCGGATGAAGTCCGGCAGGACGGTGCAGCCGACCGTGGCCAGTTCGTGCCGGGCCCTGTCGATCACCGCCCGCCCTTCGACGCTTCCGGGGTCGGACAGGGGGTAGCGGTCCGTGTCGACCACCTGGTCGAGCGTGATGGCTTGCAGAGTGCTCAATTCGACCCTCTCCACGCGCGTCGATAACTCAACTGGGGAGTAACAGAGTTGAAGTTCCCACAGCGCCCATCACGTTGTCTGTGACACGACACACCTTGCCGCTGGTCAGCCGAGATCGATCACCGGGCGGACATTGAAGTCCTCGAACATGTCCTCTCCCTCGGGGCCGTTGAGGAAGTCCGCCATGGACGGGTTGTGGTTGGCGGTTGCGAGTGGCAGCCACTCCATGAAGGTGCCGTAGCCCCCGCAGGCCGCTTCCCCGCCGTCTCCGCCGTATACGGAACCGGGGTCGGAGGTCATCTCCGCCGTGTCGTAGACATCGAAGGCGATGCGCAGGCCGAAGGCGTTGGGGCGGTGCTGCGGCCCGGGTCCGCTGCCGTACGGAGGTGTGTCCGTCGGATGGTCGTCGCCCCAGCGGAACAGCGTCCGCGCCCCTGCCCCGCAGGCGTGCTCCCACTCGTCGGGAGCCGGCGGCCGCAGACCGCGCTCGGCGAGCAGCGCGGTCACCAGTCCGGGGAGTTCGGGGAGCTTCCCGGGCTCGACCGCCATCAGCACGGTGGGCAGCGTGACCGTGCGCCGCGGCGTCATCACGCGCGCGAGGTGGGCCCGGGGGTCCTCGTCGAAGCCGAAGCCTCCGGCGAGGCTCTCCTCCCGGTACGAGACGAGCTGCTCGGGCGTCGGCTGCCAGGCGTCCGGATCGAAGCCGACGGTCACCCGGCCCCCGGGTATCAACGCGTACTCCTCACCGGCCCGTTCGACGACGGCCCGGTGCAGGACACCGTCGAGGTGCGGGGCGCTGTCCACCCGGACGAGCCGGCCGTCCACCCGGCGGGCGGCTTCCTCGGCGCAGCGCGCGGCTGCGTCCCGGTCCAGGGCGCGCCAGTGGTCGAAGGTCAGGTCGGCGAATGACATGACGCGCAGTCTGGCATCCGGTCCCGGACGGACATGCCTGTGCCCCCGGTCTCCCGGGGGCACGGGCGCCGGTGTCAGCGGCCGTAGCGGATCAGGGCGCGGACCATGCGGCAGGTGGTGTCGGACGGCGGGTGGATGGCGAGGCGTTCGGCTGTCGCACGGATCCTGTCGTTGTCGGCGCTCGACGGGTGGTAGACGCCCGTGTCGAGCAGGGCTATCGCCAGGCGCATGGCCTTGAGGCGGCGGTTGTGGGAGACGTACCACTCGCGGGGCCTGCCCGCGGGGAGCGGCTTCTTCCGCAGCGGCTTGTTCAGCGGCTCGGTCGTGACTGTGGCAACGGCCATCGGCAACCTCCTGGCACGGTGGTGGAACCCTCACGAACTCCCTCCATTTTACTGCCCGCCACTGACAATCGCCCCTGGCCAGAGGCCCTTTCGAGGATCCCTCCCGTACCCTTGGCCCCATGGAGATCTGGATCAACCCCGCCTGTTCCAAGTGCCGCAGCGCAGTCGATCTGCTCGACGCCGAGGGCGCCGACTACACCGTCCGCCGTTACCTGGAGGACGTGCCCTCCCCCGACGAGATCCGGGCGGTCCTCGACCGGCTCGGGCTGGAGCCGTGGGACATCACCCGGACCCAGGAGGCCGTCGCGAAGGAGCTCGGGCTCCAGGAGTGGCCGAAGGAGGCGGGTTCGCGCGAGCGATGGATCGAGGCGCTGGCGGAGCACCCGAAGCTGATCCAGCGTCCGATCATCACCGCCGACGACGGGACGGCCGTGGTGGCACGGTCGGAGGGCGCCGTACGGGACGCGCTCGGACGGTGAACGGGCCTGCCCCATGCCCTCCTGGCATGAGCGTCTGTACCGGCTTCGTCATCAGCGGCACCGTGGACGGCGCGGACGCCACCTCCACCCCGGACGAGGTCACCGCACTCCTCGGGGACGGGTACGCGGAGACCTGCCGCACGGACCAGTTGCTGCGGTCCTACAGCCTCGCCGAGTTCGCGTGGCAGCGGGATTCGCCGAAGGCGCCGTGGCAGGGGCTCCATGTCATGGTGCAGGCCCACCGGCTCGAAGTGCCCCTGCTCGTCGACGACCTGGCGGCAGCTCTGGACCGGCTGGGGTTCCCGCTCGTCGAGGTGGCCCCGGACGGGCTGGGGTGCCGGCGCTTCGTACGCGAGGACAGCGGGGTCGGCTTGCTGGTCGACGAGGAGGACGGGACGGTGCTCAAGCTCTCGGCGCCCGCATGGTTCGGGCCGGGGCCCCGGAGCGAGCGGGCCCGCTGGTCGCCTGAGAGCCTCCGGGACCAGGTGGTGCATCTGGCGGGGCTCGACCAGGACGCGCGGGAGCGGTGGGCAGCGCGGCGTTGTCCGGAGCAGCCGCAGGAGCGCGCGGCCTGGTGGTGGTTCCTGTGGATGGCTTCCGTCCGGAAGGGCGCCGGGGGCACGGACGAGGAGCGGGCCCGCCGGGCGGGGCTCGGGCTCTGGCTGCTCCGGGAGTGCGAGGCGGCCGGTGCCGTCGACCGCGCGGAGGCCCTTCTCCTGATGGCCCGGTCCGGGCTGCTGCCGCCGGACGAGACGGTACGCGCATGTCTTGACGGCATCCCGGTGTCCCGCGCCGACGTGGCGACCCGGGACACGACGGCGTACGCCCGCGAGAACATCACGGTGATGAACCTCTCCCGGCAGGCCAAGCGCCTCTCGCTCGCCACCCGTGAGCACCTGCCCCACGTCCGCGACCCGGAACTGCGGGCCGAGGCGGAGGCATGGCTGGCACTCAGGGCCCGGCTGATGTAGCCGGATCAGCGTTCGTCCGTGCCCGCGCGCTTGGCCGTGGCGAGGGCGATGCGGTTCCAGGTGTTGATCGTGAGGATCAGGGCCAGGAGCTGGGCCAGTTCCTGCTCCCCGAAGTGCGTGGCGGCGCGCTCGTACACCGCGTCGGGCACTCCGGTGTCCGCGACGCGGGTGACCGAGTCCGTGAGGGCGAGCGCCGCCTGCTCCTTCGCCGTGAAGAAGTGCTCCGCCTCCTGCCATACGGCGACCATGTGCAGCCGCTCCTCGCTCTCGCCCGCCTTGCGGGCGTCACAGGTGTGCATGTGGAGGCAGTACGCGCAGTGGTTGAGGTGCGAGGAGCGGATCTGGACCAGCTCCACCAGCGTCGGGTCCAGGCCCTCGCGGGCCGCCGCGTCGAGGCCGATCACGGCGCGGAAGACCTTGGGGGCCGCCTTGGCGAAATTGAGCCGGACGGTGGAGGCGGGGGCGGAGGCTTCGGTGGCGGGCTTGATCTCTGTCGTCGTCATGGGTACGAATCTAGGAGGTTCACTGACTGGTTACGGGGTGCATTCAGGTGACGGACTCATGGGTCAATTCTGCGGAGATCCTGGGCAGTGATCTGCCGCTCGAGCTGTCGGGCACCGGCAACCGGCGGGCCGTTCTGATGCGGGCACTGCGCGAGGCGATCCGGAACGGCCGGCTCGCCCCGGGGACCCGGCTGCCGCCGTACCGTTCGCTCGCCGTGGATCTCGGGCTGGCCCGCAACACCGTGGCCGACGCCTACGCCGAACTCGTCGCCGAGGGCTGGCTCGCCGCCCGCCAGGGTTCGGGGACCAGGGTTGCCGAAAGGGCCGTGCCCCTCACCCGGCCGTACCGGCAGCGCACCCGCGAGCGGCCCTCCCGGCCGGTTCACGATCTCGTCCAGGGGAGGCCGGACCCCTCGGTCTTCCCGCGGACCGCCTGGCTGGCCTCGGCCCGTCGGGCACTGGACCGGGCCCCGCACGACGCCTTCGGGCCCGGTGATCCGCACGGCCGGCCCGAGCTGCGCGAGGCCCTGACCGACTATCTCGCCCGGGTACGCGGCGTGCGAACCTCACCCGAGCGGATCGTGCTCTGTTCGGGCGCCGCCCACGGGCTGCGGCTGCTGGCGGACGTGGTGGGCAGGCCGTGGGCGGTCGAGGCCTACGGGCTGCCGTTCCATCGTGAGCTGCTGGCCGGTCACGGGGTGCGGACCCGGCCGGTCACCGTCGACGAACACGGTGCGCGGATCGGCGAGTTGGGGAGGGGGGAGCGGGCGGTGCTGCTCACCCCGGCGCACCAGTTCCCCACCGGTGGCCCGCTGCATCCGGAGCGCCGTGCCGCCGCGGTCGACTGGGCGCGGGCGACCGGCGGTCTGGTCGTGGAGGACGACTACGACGGGGAGTTCCGCTACGACCGGCAGCCGGTGGGCGCGGTGCAGGGACTCGATCCCGAGCATGTGGTGCTGCTCGGATCCGTGAGCAAGAGCCTCTCCCCCACGCTGCGGATCGGCTGGATGGTGCTGCCCGAACGGCTGGTGGACGGTGTCCTCGCGGCGAAGGGCGAGCGGGAGCAGTGGTCGAGTGCCACGGAGCAGCTGACGCTCGCGGATTTCGTCGAGTCGGGATCGTACGACCGTCAGGTGCGCCGGATGCGCCAGCGTCACCGGCGGCGCCGCGATCAGCTGGTGACCTCGCTGGAGCGGCATGCCCCGCAGGTACGGGTGTCCGGGATCGCCGCGGGACTGCACGCCGTACTGGAACTGCCGCGCGGCACGGAGCGGTCGGTGGTGCGGGCCGCGGCCTGGCAGGGGCTGGCGGTGGACGGGCTCTCCTCGTACCTGCACCCGGCCGCCGTCGGCGCCGGAGCACGGCGGGACGGGCTGGTCGTGGGGTACGCGACACCGCCCGAGCACGCCTACGAGGAGGCGCTCGCCGCGCTGTGCCGGGCACTGCCCCCGGAGTGACACCGGGCCGGCCGTTGAAACGAAGAGGCCGGTTACCCGTACGTAGGGACACACACGCACCGCACCGGCCGGAGTGCAGCTCGCGCTCCGGGCCGGGGACAGGAGCCCTACGTGTCACGCAAGAAGACCATCGGCCGGAAGAAGAAGCTCGCCCTGCTCGCCGGGGCCGTCGCGCTCGCCGGAGGAACAGCGGCCGTGCTGGCCGGGACCAGTCAGGCGTCGCAGTCGCCGTCGGCGGACGCCTCGGTCGTCTGTACGGGGCTGGCCACGGCCCGGAGCAACAACGAGCAGTTCATCGCCGGGCAGCGGGCGAATCCGGACGCCCTGTCGGCGGCGCGGATCGAGAACCGGGAGGCGGTCCTCGCGGAGATCGGGCGCCAGCAGGCAGCCTCGGGATGCGGGGGCGAGGCCGCTCCGCCCGCCGCTCCCCCGGCACAGCCCCCTGCCGCCTCGCAGCCCGGGGAAGCACCGGCCGGGGAAGCGCCGGAGGCTCCGGCCGGGGAACCGACGGACGCCGCGCCGCCCGGCGGAGCGGACCAGGCGGCCGGGGAGGTCGTCTGTGCCGGGTCCACCGTGACGCTCTCCGGCGAGGGCGGCGCCCCTGCCGCGTCCAGCAGCCAGTTCCCCGTCGGCACCGAGCTGAAGGTGACCAACCTCGACAACGACAAGGCGACGACCGTGAAGGTCACCTCCGTTTCGGGCAGCTGCGCGCTGCTCAACAACGCCGCGTTCGAGCAGGTCCGCGAGCCCGGCAAGTTCCTGATCCGCAACGCCCGTATCGAGCGCGTGGGCTGAGCGAGGAGGAGCCGGGGTTCAGGAGCGCGCGGGCACCGGCCCCAGTCCCGCTTCGGCCTGCGCGAGCAGCTCCGTGATCCGCAGCCCGAACCGTGCGTCGCAGGGGTGCGCCACTCCCGTACGCGCCGCCTCCGCCAGTGCGTCCACGGCCGCCCGGAACCCACCGAGCGCGTCGTCGTACCCCGTGGGCAGGGCGGCCGTTCCGTGCTCGCCCCTGAACTCGACGTCCGTCCCCACCGCGCCCACCGGTGCGTCCAGTGCGAGCGTCACCGTGCTGGACGCACCGGAGGTGTGCCGGAGCAGCAGGTGCGTGGTGTCGGCCGGTCCGCGTGCCGCGACGACCTCTGTCACATCCCCCAGCACCGGGATCAGCACCGAGAGGGCGTGCGGGCCGACGTCCCACAGGGCGCCCTTCTCGCGGCGCCAAGCCGACGCGGCGAACTCGTTGCTCGTCCCCGGGGCGTAGAGCGCACCGAGCCACTGGGCCCGGGCCGTGAACCAGCCGCCCGCCGCGGCCTGTTCGGCGATCCACCGGGCCGTTCCGGCGGCGAACCGGAGCGTGCAGAAGACCACCGAGGCGACCTGGGCCCGCTCCGCGGCCTCGGCCACCTCGCGCGCGCCCGCCACCGTCGTGGCGACCGGCTTGTCCATCAGCAGGTGACAGCCGGCGGCCGCGGCGCGCGCCGCCAGGGGTGCCTGGATGTCGGGCGGCACGGCGAAGGCGACCGCGTCGCTCACCGCCAGGAGCGCGTCGATGCCCTCGTCGCCGGTGTACGCCTCGGTGCCGTGGGCTGCGGCGAGCGCCTCCGCGGCTTCGGGCCGGCGGCCCCAGACGCCGCTCAGCACGACGCCGGGGTGTTCGGCGAGGGCGGGGGCATGGGTCATGCGGGCCCATGGGCCCGCACCGACGAGGCCGATCCGCATCGGGGTACCCGGGGCGGGGCGGTGCGGTGTGGACGCAGCTGGTGTGGTCATGCAGCCAGTGTGCCCGGCCCCTCCTCCGGCGTGGACCGGGGCCTCGCTCCGGCGCAGACCGTATCCAGTGCGCCGTACGGTGAGACGCCTCGGGGCCCGGGGCACCTGCTGCAGGGCATTCACAGGAAACCTCGGTAACACGTGGTTCACATTCGGGCAACGGACGGGAAATCGCGCCTTGCCAAGCTGCGCACCATAGACCGCAGCACCCGCAAAGGATGGCGTCCGTGACGTTCAAGGCTGAGTACATCTGGATCGACGGCACCGAGCCGACCGCCAAGCTTCGTTCCAAGACGAAGATAATGACCGATGGCGCGGAGCTGCCCATCTGGGGCTTCGACGGTTCGAGCACCAACCAGGCCGAGGGGCACGCCTCCGACCGGGTCCTGAAGCCGGTCTTCTCGTGTCCGGACCCGATCCGCGGCGGTGACGACGTACTCGTCCTGTGCGAGGTCTTCAACATCGACATGACGCCGCACGAGTCCAACACCCGCGCCGAGCTGCGCCCGGTCGCCGAGCAGTTCGCGGGCCAGGAGCCGATCTTCGGCATCGAGCAGGAGTACACGTTCTTCGACGGCCACCGTCCGCTCGGATTCCCCGAGGGCGGTTTCCCGGCGGCTCAGGGCGGCTACTACTGCGGTGTCGGCTCGGACGAGATCTTCGGCCGCGACATCGTCGAGAAGCACCTCGACAACTGCCTGAAGGCGGGCCTCGCGATCTCCGGCATCAACGCCGAGGTCATGCCGGGCCAGTGGGAGTTCCAGGTCGGTCCGGTCTCCCCGCTGGAGGTCTCCGACCACCTGTGGATCGCCCGTTGGCTGCTGTACCGCACCGCCGAGGACTTCAACGTCTCCGCCACCCTCGACCCGAAGCCGGTCAAGGGCGACTGGAACGGCGCGGGCGCGCACACCAACTTCTCCACGAAGGCGATGCGCGAGGGCTACGAGGCGATCATCACCGCCGCCGAGTCGCTCGGTGAGGGCTCGAAGCCGATGGACCACGTCAAGAACTACGGCGCGGGCATCGACGACCGTCTGACCGGCCTGCACGAGACCGCCCCGTGGAACGAGTACAGCTACGGCGTTTCCAACCGCGGCGCCTCGGTGCGTATCCCGTGGCAGGTCGAGCAGGACCAGAAGGGCTACATCGAGGACCGTCGTCCGAACGCCAACGTCGACCCGTACGTCGTCACGCGGCTGATCGTCGACACCTGCTGCACCGCGCTGGAGAAGGCCGACCAGGTCTGATCGCACGCTCACCGAGCAACGGGGTGCCCGCCGGGAACGTACCGGCGGGCACCCCGTTTCCAGTGGTTCCGGGGTCACGCGGGTCCCGGTGGCACCAGGACGGGAGGGGCTGGTGAGGAAGCTAACGCAAAGGGGCCGTATCGACGGGTGAGAGGACTCTGCTGCGCCGCCCCAATCTCTGCTTCAATGGAGCCATGGCCAGCTTCCAGTACACCTCGTCGGGTCGCAGCGACCTCGAGCCGTTCTGGCCCTCTCGTCAGCATCATGACTTCGACCGGGTGTGTTGCCGCGCGTGGAACGCGCAGGCCCTCTAAAGCCGCTCACCCCGGTCTTCGGCCCGCGCGCACGACGTACGTCCCTCGACGACTCCTCGCGCGAAAGAGCTGACCCTCATGGCGAACACTCGTACCCTCTCCACCGCGTCGGCTGCCACCGCGGCCTCCGCGGTGTCCGCTGCGGCCACCACCACCGCCCGCAACACCCTCTCCCCCAACCGCCACCGGCTGCGTGCCGTCGACCGTGACGAGGTCGTGGAGCTCGCCGATGTCGCCGGTTTCCTGCCGCCGGGCGCGACCTGGCTGCCCGCTCCGCAGCACACGCTTCCGGCACTGCCCGGCCGGCCGCCGATGATCGGCTACCTGGTGCTCGTCCCCGCGGACCAGCAGCCTGCGCTCGCCGGGGCCGTCGCCTCCTCCCAGCACCGGCAGTTCGTACCGGAGCCGGTCTCCGAGGCTCCGGCCGGCGGTCCCGTCCGGATCGACTCCACCCGGCGCACCGCGGCCGT
The DNA here is from genome assembly GCF_040605575.1 of Streptomyces sp. NPDC005566. Taxonomy (NCBI): domain Bacteria; kingdom Bacillati; phylum Actinomycetota; class Actinomycetes; order Kitasatosporales; family Streptomycetaceae; genus Streptomyces; species Streptomyces sp. NPDC005566. The sequence goes on from NZ_JBEXDB010000001.1 coordinate 117,501, forward strand.
GGACGGGGTCACCCTCGATCTCACGTACCTCGAGTTCGAGCTGCTGGCGCATCTGGTGGCGCATCCGCACCGGGTGCACACCCGCGACCAGCTCGTGACGACGGTCTGGGGTTACGGACACGTGGGCGACGGGCGCACCGTCGATGTCCATGTCGCCCGGCTGCGCCGCAAGCTGGGTGCCGAGCACCGCCGTTCGATCCAGACCGTCCGGCGCGTGGGCTACAAGTACGCCCCCTGACGGGCAGGGGGAGGCCCCGGGTTCCGGAGCCTCCCCCACGTCGGTATGCGGGGTCAGCCGCGCGCCCCCGCCCTCACCTGGCCGGCGGCCGGCTCGGCGGGCTCGCTGTGCTCCAGGCCCGGCAGCCGGGAGAGTCCGCGCGGAACCCGCCAGTTCCGCTCGCCCAGCAGCAGCATGACCGAGGGCAGCAGGACCATCCGTACGATCGTGGCGTCCAGCAGCACCGCGACGGCGAGGCCGACGCCCATCTGCTGCATGTCCTGCATGGACAGGGTTCCGAAGACCGCGAAGACGGCCACCATGATGGCCGCGGCGCCCGTCACCGCTCCCGCGGTGCGCCGGATGCCCGTGTCGATCGCGGAGCGGGTGTCCAGTCCGCTGTCACGGGCTTCACGGATCCGCGAGACGACGAACACGTGGTAGTCCATCGAAAGGCCGAACAGGACCACGAGGACGAACAGCGGCATCCAGGACTCGATCGCACCGACGCCCTCCGAGCCGATCAGCTCGGCGCCCCAGCCGTGCTGGAAGACGGCGGTCATCACCCCGTACGCGGCGCCGACGGAGAGCAGGTTGAGCAGGATCGACGTCACCGCGACGACGTAGCTGCGGAAGCAGAAGAGCATCAGGAGGAAGGTGACGGCGGTGATGAACGCGAAGACCGGGACGATGCCGCGCTTCAGCTGGTCGTTGAAGTCGGCGGACGAGGCCACCTCACCGGTGACGTAGGCCTCGGCGCCCGTCCCGTCGAAGGCGTCCGGCACCCGCCGGTCCCGCAGTTCGGCCAGGTCGTCCTCGCCGCCGGGCAGGGGGACCTCGATCTCCGCGACGTTCTGCGCCGCGTGAACGGTCACCCGGTCGAAGGACGCGAGCGCCGCACGGACCTCCGGTGCGCCGATGTCGTCGGCCCTGACGACGACGAGGGCGGGGGCGGGGCCGCCCGGGAAACTGTCGGAGATGCGCTCGTAGTCGATCGCCAGCTGCGAGTCGGAGCCGAACTGCTTCTCCAGGCCGAGCTGTTCGGTCTTCATGCCGAGCGCGGGCGCGGCCAGGGCGAGCAGGACGAGGACCGCCGCCACGGCGAAGACCTTCGGCGCGGCCAGGACCGGCCCCAGCACCTTGCCCGCGATGCCGCCGCTCGCCTTCGCGCCCCGCTTGCCGCGCCGGTTGAGGAGCGGTACGCGCCCTGCGTCGATCCGGTCGCCGAGCCAGGACAGCAGCGCGGGCAGCACGGTCACGGAGCCCAGCATCGCGATGAACACGACGATGATCGTGGCGAGGGCGAAGCCCTTGAACAGCAGCAGGCCGGACAGGAACATGCCGGCCATCGCGACCATGACGGTGAGCCCGGAGACGAGGACGGCCCGGCCGCTGGTGGCGGCGGCGATACGCAGCGCGGTCTCGGCGTCGCGTCCCGCGGCCCGTTCGTCGCGTTCGCGTCGCAGGTAGAAGAGGCAGTAGTCGACGCCGACGGCGAAGCCCATCAGGAACATCACGGAGTACGTGGTCTGGAAGAGGTGCAGCTGGTGACTGGCGAGCGACAGCAGCCCGAACGCGGCCATGCAGGCGGTCAGCGCGAGGCCGACCGGCAGCAGCGCGGCCACCACGGCACCGAAGGCGACCAGCAGGATGCCCAACGCCAGCGGAACGGCGGTGAACTCGGCCTGCCGGAAGTCCTCGGAGAGCAGATCGCCGAGCCACTTCCCCGCGCTGGCCTCACCGAACTGATGGATCGCGACGTCGCCGTGGCGCTCACGGACATCGGACACCGCGTCCAGTACCGGCTGAACCCGGTCGGCGGAGGTCGCCGCGTCGCCCTTCATCTCGAAGGTGATCAGCGCGTCCTTCCCGTCCTTCGAGGGGACCGGGGCCGCGATGTTCCGGACCTCTCCGGTCCTGCTCAGGGCAGCGGTGATCTCACCGGCTGCCGTACGCCAGTCACCGGCACCGGCTGCGGACACCATGACCAGCTCACCGGCGGGGTGACCGAGTCCCGCGTCGTCGAGGATCTGCTCGGCCCTGGCGGAGTCGCCGGCACCGTTCTCCGACTCGGACATCTCGACCATGCCGGATGCCCCGCCGATGCCGGCGGCGAGCACGACGAAGAGCAACCAGCCGAGAACGGCTGTCTTACGGTGGTGTGCGCTCCACACACCGATGCTTGCCGCGAGGTTGCGCCTCATGCGGATTTCGCCCCCAGAAGTGATGTCGGACAGGATGCGTCCGAATCTAGGAACCGGAGGGCCGGCGCCCCAGCCGCCGGAGCCCCCTCTCCGGGAGCCGTAGCACCAGGCCGTGAGGGTGGTGCTGAGTACACCCCGCCCGGGTGGTGGAACGGCTGACGGTCCGCAGGGGGCGCGGGCGAGACTGTTCTGCGAACGGGGTCCGGCCGGGACCCGGCGAGGGGAGAGCACGATGGAAGAGACACGGAGCCGGATCAGGGCCTCGATGCTGGCGGCCTGGCGGTCGTTCGTCCTGTCGTTCGCCTCCACAGCGGGGTCGATCACCCTCTTCGTGCTGGCGGTGCTCTCCATCGCCTTCGTCCTGCTGGGCATAGGGCTGATCACCACGCCGTACGTGCTGCACCTGGTGCGCAGGCACGCCAACCAGCGCCGGCTCCTGGCGGTGACCTGGTCCGATGTCCGCATCCCGATTCCCTACCGGCGGTTCCCGGCGGACCTGCGCACCGGTTTCACCGGACAGGTGGAGCGCACGGTGTTCATGCTGAAGGACCCGGCGACCTGGCGGGACCTGCGGTGGCTGCTGGTCGACATGACAGCCGGCTATGTGCTGCTGACCGTGTCCTTCGCGCTGATGGTCTACCCGGTGGAGGGGATCGTCCTGGCGGCCGGCCTGTGGCGGGTGTTCGAGGACAGCACATACTGGTACGGATTCGTGCCGGTCAGCAGCCAGGCGACGGGGTTGGCAGCCGCGGCCCTCGGCGTCGTGCTCTTCCACGTCGGTCTCCGGGCGAGCCGGCCGCTGCTGCGCCTGCACTTCGTGCTCGCCCGGTCGGTGCTGGCGCCCACCCACGAGCAGGAGATGGCTCTGCGGATCGACCGGCTCACCGAGACCCGGCACGAGGCCGTGGACACGGCGGCGTCCGAACTGCGGCGCATCGAGCGGGACCTGCACGACGGGGCCCAGGCCCGGCTGGTCGCCATGGGCATGAATCTGGGCACCATCGAGGCGCTCGTCGAGAAGGACCCGGCGCAGGCGAAGAAGCTGCTGGCGATGGCTCGTGCGTCCTCCGCGGAGGCCCTCACGGAGCTGCGCGATCTCGTACGGGGCATTCACCCGCCGGTCCTCGCCGAGCGCGGGCTCGGGGACGCGGTGAAGGCCCTGACTCTGCGGCTGCCCGTCGAGTCCGAGGTGAACGTGGAGCTCGTGGGGCGGGCCGAGGCACCCGTCGAGTCGGCCGCGTACTTCGCGGTCAGCGAGGCCCTGACCAACGCGGTGAAGCACTCGGGCGCCGAACGCATCTGGGTGGACATGCACCACGCCGAGGGAATGCTGCGGATCTCCGTCACGGACAGCGGCAAGGGCGGCGCGGCGATCGGAACCGGTTCGGGACTGAGCGGAATCGAACGCCGACTGGGTACATTCGACGGCGTACTGGCCGTCAGCAGCCCTGCCGGCGGCCCCACCATGGTGACCATGGAGATCCCTTGCGCGTTGTCCTAGCCGAAGATCTCTTCCTGCTCCGCGACGGCCTGGTGCGCATGCTCGAGGCCTACGACTTCGAGATCGCGGCAGCCGTGGAGACCGGGCCCGAACTGACCAGGGCCCTGGCCGAGTTGGAGCCGGACGTCGCCGTCGTCGACGTCCGGCTCCCGCCGTCGCACACGGACGAGGGCCTGCAGTGTGCGCTGGCCGCCCGCCGCAGCCGGCCCGGCCTGCCGGTCCTGGTGCTGTCGCAGCATGTGGAGCAGCTGTACGCACGGGAGTTGCTGGCCGACGGCAACGGCGGCATCGGCTACCTCCTGAAGGACCGGGTCTTCGACGCGGACCAGTTCATCGACGCGGTGCGCCGGGTGGCGGCGGGCGGCACGGCGATGGATCCGCAGGTCATCTCGCAGCTGCTGTCGCGGCGGTCCCAGGACAAGCCGATCGGCGGGCTCACGCCCCGGGAGCGCGAGGTCATGGAGCTGATGGCGCAGGGCCGTTCGAACGCGGCGATCGCGGGGCAGATGGTGATCACGGAGCGGGCGGTGGCCAAGCACACCTCGAACATCTTCGGAAAGCTCGGCCTGCCGCCGTCGGACGACGACAACCGCCGGGTGCTCGCGGTGCTCGCCTATCTCGACCGGGGCTGACCCCGCCCCGCGATCGTGCGACCGGGCCGGTCGTCGGGCCCTCAGCCCGCGAACCACCGCTCCGCGTCCAGCCGGAACGCGTGGGCGGGTGCCATGGCGCGCAGGTCGGCCTCCAGCGCCCGCACCCGCTCGGCGCCCAGCTCCCGGACCCAGTCGGCGCGGAGCCGGTCGAAGCCCTCGGCGGACCTGGCCAGCATGTCGATGCCGCGGGCGGTGAGCCTGACCAGTTTGCGCCGGCCGTCCTCGGGATCGTCGACCCGTTCCACGTAGCCGAAGCCCTCCAGCTTCTCGACGGTCTTGCCCGCGGCCTGTTTGGAGACCCCGAGCCGTCGCCCGATCTCGCTGGCGCTCGCCCCGTCGCGGCCGACGGCCTGGAGTGCGAAGCCGTAGGCGGGACGTACGTCCGGGTGGCCGTGCGCAGCCAGCTCGTGGTGCAACTCGTCGATGATCGAACGGAATCCGGCGAACAGCAGCATCGGCAGCTCGAAACCGGCTCCCGCCCTCCCTTCCTCCGGCTCAGCCATTGCACACTTCGACAACCTGGTTTACCTTTTCGTCAATCACGTTGTCGAGTTTACCGCGAGAGGACCGCCATGCCCGCACCCGCGTTCCCCGACCACACTCTCCACTCCGCACCGCCCGCCTCACGGCGCACCATGGAGGCCGTGACGAAGAAGCAGGGCGGTCACCTCCCGTCCGCCGTCGCCCGGCTCGCCACCTCGCCGGAACTGCTCAACGGTTTCCTCCAGGCCTCCGCCACCTTCGAGGCGAGCACCCTGGACCCACTGTCGCGCGAGGTCGTCGTCATGACGATGGCCACCCGCAACGCGTGCCACATCTGCGTGGCCATGCACACGGCGAGTCTCACCGCGCTCGGAGCCGCCCCGGAACTCATCACGGCCCTGCGTGCCGCCGAGCCGCAGACCCTGCCGGACGAACGGCTGGAAGGGGTACGCCGGTTCACCCTCGCCGTCCTCGCGACAGCGGGCGCGGTCGACGACGAGGCGCTGCAGGACTTCCTGTCACTGGGCCACACCCCCCGCAACGCCCTGGAAGTGGTCCTCGGCATCGGCGCCTACACGATGTCGACGCTGGCGAACCGGATGACGGGAGCGCCGGTGGATGACCGGTTGGCCGCCTTCGCCTGAGACTTGGGTATGGACCGTTCCGGGCGTTCGGGCCGTTTTGGGCATGGAGATTCCCACGAATTCCACAGCGCTCTGAACGGTCCGGATGCCCGCTCCGTATGGGACGTCACGCTTCTCCCTCGAAGCAGAGGAGTTCCATGGGACGCACATCGCGCAAGAAACGTTCGACACTCGCCAACCGGGCGATTGTCGCTTCGGTCGCTCTCGCTCTGGGCGGAGGTGGGTTGGTCGCCGTCAATGTCTACGCAAGCGCGGGAGAAGGGTCGTGGGGCTCACCCCCCGACCGCACCCGGAACGCCGGCCGGCAGATGTCCACCATCGACTGCCCCGACGCGGGAATCGCCCTCCCCGACGTGCCCGAACAGGCGCGCCCGGAGGTCGACCGCGAACTCGCGGCAATGGATACGCAGATCACCGACGCGTACAAGCAATTCGCGGACCGGAAGGAGCAGATCGCACAGGACCCGAACCTTGCCGAGAATGCGGTGCTCGGCCCGCTGAAGAACAAGCGGGCAGCCAGTCTCGACCGGATCGGCATTGCCATCGAACGCAATGCGGCGCAGCGGCCGCAGGGTCTGAACGGCCTCGCACCGTGCAGCCTGCGCGCCGATGACGACGACCAGGGCGGCGGGCAGGGCGGCGGGCAGGACGGAGGCCAGGGGGGCGAGGACGGCGCGGACCAGGGTCAGGACGGCGGCCAGGACGGCGGCCAGGACCAGGGCGGCGGCGACCAGGGGGCCGATCAAGGGGCCGACCAGGGCCAGGACGGCGGCCAGGACGGCGGCGACGACCAGGGCGGGGACGGTGGCCAGCAAGGAAATGGCCCCGAGGCCTCCGACTTTGTCGACATCCAGTCGGTCCAACCCAATGTCGACAGGCCCCGAGCCCGCCGGGGCGCCTCCCGCGGTACGTTCACCACCGACTGCGGTCGGAACGAGAACGGCAAATTCAACCCTGATAACGTCATTGCCGCACCAGGAGTGAGCAACGGTGCTCACCACATGCACGATTACGTCGGAAATCAGGCCACGGATGCCTTCTCCAGTGATGACGACCTGGCCGGCGGTGAATCGACCTGCCGCAATCAGGGCGACAAATCCACGTACTACTGGCCGGTCCTGCGCCTGCAGAACGGACAGGACGAGAACGACGTGGGCGCCGACGGCGGCGGCAAGGACCAGAACATCGGAGAGATTCAGACTCCGTCGCAGGTCACGCTGAAATTCGTGGGTTCCCCTGCCGGGAAGGTCACGGCAATGCCGCGCTTCCTGCGGATCATCACCGGTGACGCCAAGGCATTCGTCAACGGCGATGCCAACGCCAACGCGTCCTGGAGCTGCACCGGATTCGAGGACAGGCAGCTCAAGGACAAGTATCCGATCTGCCCGGAAGGCAGTCAGGTCGTGCGTTCCTTCGCCTTCCAGAGCTGCTGGGACGGTCAGAACACCGACAGTGCGAATCACCGCACCCATGTGGCGTTCGCCCAGGACGACGGGCGGTGCCCGAACGGCTTCAGGGCCATTCCTCAGCTGGTGCAGCGCATCGTGTACGACGTGCCGCCGGGCCCCGGCTTCGCCGTCGACTCCTTCCCTGAGCAGCTGCACAAGCCCGTCACCGATCACGGAGACTTCATCAACGTGTTCGACGACCAGCTGATGAAGAAGGTGGTGAGCTGCGTCAACGGCGGGCGCAAGTGCCGCTGACGCGGCCCTGACGCCCCCGTTCCCCCCACACAGCGGCACCTCCCCCCGTTCCTGCGCGGTCAGCTCCCGTGGTGACCGGAGTGCCCGCCCTCGCTCCCCCCATTGCCACTGCTCCCCGAGTGGTGAGGCGAGGCGGTCTCCACTGTCCCCCCGAGCCGGCCGCGCAGTGCTGCGACCACCTTCGCGTCACCGACCGCGACCCACCTGCGGCCGACCAGGTACGAACCGCCGTAGTCGTTGGCCTCGTTGATCCACTCCCGCTGGCCGCGGTCGGTGGCGAAGGTGGCCAGCACATAACGCCCGTCTCCGGTGGTGCAGTTGGCCTGTCGGATCTCCTCGGCATCGGTCTGCAGGTTCGGCTCGCAGCGCGCCCTCGTCGCCAGCTGCTCCAGCGTCCCCGTAGCAGTCGGCGGCGCGGCGGGCCTGTCGTCGCCGTCCGCTCCCCCGCCGCAGGCGGCAAGCAGGGCAAGCCCCGCAAGTACGGCCGCTGCGGCCCGGGGGCCCCGGCCTCGTCCTCGTCGCCACTCAAGCTGCTTCACCATCGGGCCATCGTGCCCCGGTGCCCCCTCCCCGTGCGGCGGAACTACGGATTGCGGCCAAGGGCTCGACAGCGTGCGACGACCGGCCGGGGCGTGCGCCCCCGGGCGTACCGGAGTGACCATCGCACCATTCGCTCGTTCTGCTGAACGTGCCCCCTCTACGAGCAGTACCGTCGTCCGCCGGCCGGCCCTGCGCGGAACAGGCCGATACGGACCGGGCCGAGGCCGCGCTCGTCGAGCACTACACGCGGCTGGTCAGGATCGGATATCTCGTGCTGCCGCCCTCGTTCGGCCGCAACCGCCGGGTGCTGACGGCGCACTGGCTCGCCCAGCGCTCCCTGCCCCGGTCGCGCAGCGCGCCTCCGGAGGCGGCTCTGCCGAGGCCGCGGCATGCTGCCGGAGCCGCCTCGGCCGAACAGGGTTACGCCTATCTGCGGCTCCGGGTGGTGCGCTCCGCGCTGGAGGCGGGACAGCCGCTGCGGCGGTTCGCCCGGCCCCGGCGCGTGCAGCTGCCGCCCCTGCTGCCGCAGGTGTGGGGGCTGCGGCTCCTCCCGCACTCCTGCGGTGCGGAGGAACTGGCCCTGGAGCAGTCCCTGGCCGAGGTCTCGGGACCCTGCCGGGCCGCCCATGTGCTGCGCGCCCTCGAAGGCCTCGCGGACGCGGAGGTGTGCCGGGTCCTCGGTGCGGCGGGGGTCGCCGACCCCCCGGCCGCCCTGCTGGAGGCGGACGCGCTCGCGGGGTCCCACGCGCTGCTCGCCTCGCCCGAGTTCGACCCGTGCTCCCTGCACGCCCGGGCGACGGATCTGCCGCGCCGCCGACGGCGCGGGCGGGCCGTCGCGGCCGGGCTCGGCGCGCTGCTGGTGTGCGGGACGCTGCTGCTGATGCCGGGCGACGGTCTGGGCCCGGGCTCCGTCTCCGCGCCGCCCTACTCCCGTAACGCAGCCGCCGAACAGGCTCTGGATCCGGCCGCGTTGCGGCGGGTGCCCGCCGGGTTCTGGCAGAGCTCGGCCCGCAGGGACTTCACGGCCTGGCCGGCCCGGGGCGACCGGACCGATGACACCCGGCTGCTGGGCCGGGCCCTCGCCACCTGGGCCCGGCCGGGCCGTGCGGTGGCCTCGTCGGCGACGCCCGGGACACCCGCCGGTCCGCCCATGGGTCCACCGCAGCTCCTGTACGCGGGCGAGGTCGACGCGGCGGCGGTGGTGCTGTTCCACGACGGGCTGCGGATCGTGCGCTACGCCGAGCCGCGCAACGCCGATCCGGCCGGGGGCGCCGCGCTCGACTTCGCCCGGGTGGACGGCGCCGACTCGGTGGCAGCGGGCGCCCTCGTCGTGCAGCGCCGCAAGGGCCGGATCCGCTATCTGACGGCGCCCTGGGTGCGTGGGGCAGCCGTACGGGATCTGCTCGCGCCGCACGGCGCCGCGCGGCCCCTGCGCCGCGACCGGCACGGGGTGACCGCTGCGATGACCGCTCCTGCGGCCTCGGCCGGCTGCCGCTCCTGGGACGCCCTGGAAGTACGGGAGGGTGCAGCGGTCCGGCTGTTGACCGATCTCGGCGAGCTGACACCGGTCCGCCTCACCTCGGGTGCTCCGTCGGCCCCGCACGACGTGTCGGACCGGTCCGAACGGGAGAGCTGGGCGCGCACCGCCTGTCTGCTGCCGGCCGTGCGTTCGCGCGGGGTCCGATCGGTGAACTCCTGGCCGTACGCGAAACAGCCGCTGCCCGAGGGCGAGGGGGCAGCCCTGTGGCTCTGCACCCGGGCGGAGACCTGGCGGGGGACGGGCAGCAGGGTGCTGGCCCAGTTCCAGGCGCCGCCCGGGCTTTCGGGCGGGACCGGTACGCCGGGCGCCGTCGCGGCGCGCTCCGAGGACTCCCCCGACTGCGGAGTGCGCAGACCGCGGGTTCTGGCGGGCGTGCTGTGGAAGTCGGACGGCGGGCGCTGGTACGTACTCGCGGCCGGTTCCCGGCAGTTCGCGTCCCTGTCCGCGACGGGCGGGGTCAGGGGCCGGGCGGACGGGCGCCTGCTGGCCGTACGGGCCCGGGCGGGCGACCGGGCGCAGCTCGACGGGCTGTTGGCGGACGGCAGCCGGGTGAGGGCCCTGCGCTGAGGTGGCGCCGTCCGGCCCCCGTTAGGCTGTGGGTATGACGACCGGTGTGCGGCGCAGGATGGGCGTCGACGAGCGCAGGCAGCAGTTGATCGGCGTCGCCCTGGAGTTGTTCAGCCACCGCTCCCCCGACGATGTGTCGATCGACGAGATCGCGGCTGCGGCCGGTATCTCGCGTCCGCTCGTCTACCACTACTTCCCCGGGAAGCAGAGCCTGTACGAGGCCGCGCTGGGGCGTGCCGCCGACGAGTTGTCCGGCCGTTTCCTGGAGGCGCACGAAGGGCCCCTGGGCGCAAGGCTGCTGCGCGTGATGGGCCGGTTCTTCGACTTCGTCGAGGAGCACGGGCCGGGCTTCGCCGCGCTGATGCGGGGCGGTCCGGCAGGCGGCTCGTCGACGGCCGACGTCCTGATCGACGGGGTGCGGCAGGCCGCGTACGAGCAGATCGTCGCCCACCTCGGTGTCAAGGCCCCGCCCGCCCGGCTGGAGCTCGTGGTGCGGTCCTGGGTGTCGCTGGCCGAGTCGACGGCCCTGCTCTGGCTGGACGGGCGGCGCATTCCGCGGGCCGAACTGGAGTTGCAGCTGGTCCACGACTTCGCGGCGCTGGCCGCGGTGAGCGCCGCGTACGACCAGGAGATGGCGGGCATCGTGCTGCGGGTCTTCGCGCAGGAGCCGGCGGACGGCCCCTTCGGAGATCTGCTGACACGGCTCTCCGTCCTGGCGCCCGCCGCACCCGCCGTCCCGCCGCAGCGGCTGCCTTAGCTCCTGAAGGACGCGTCCAGGTCCCGGACCTCGGCCGAGGTGTGGACGGTGAAGCCGTCGAGGGGCTTCAGGTGCCCGGCCAGCAGCTCCAGAACTGCTTTCGTGAGGTGCGCCTTGGTCTCGGGAGTTCGGCCGGGCCGCATCGCGATCGAGACGTTCACGAGGGAGTCGCCCGTGGCGGCGTCACCGACGAAGGAGTCCTCCGCCCGGCGGAACCGGGTCTTGCAGCCGGAAATCCCGGTGGACACGGTCTCGGCGACGAGCGGGTGCAGAGCCAGGGCGAAGCCGCGGCGGTCGAAACTGTCGTCGAGCTCGGCGGAGTAGTCGACGGTGATCTGCGGCATCAAGCGCTCCTGATTGCGGGTGCGGGCTGGGTCGCATACATGTACAGCGTGCATGGACGTGTACGACCTCAGCTTCGCGTGATCGCGCCGCCCGCACAAGGGAGTCCCTCGCGAAACGGGCCGGCCGGCCCCCGGCTCCGCACCGATGGGGGCGCGGAGCCGGAGACCGGCCGGGGGGAAACGAGGGCGTCAGCGCTGGGAGAACACGGCGACCGTGCGTCCCGGGACGGTGAAGCTGCCCGACTTCCCTTCGTACGCGGACTTCTTGACCTCGGCGTCCGCGCCCGCCGCCTGGACGGGGTGCAGGGTGTACGTCTTGCCGGCCAGCTCGGGGATGTCCTGGCTCTGCGTAGCCGGGGTGGCGTTCATGACGATGAGCAGCTTGCCCAGGCGCATGGTGATCACCCCGGGTGTCTCGTCCTTCCCGGAGAGCGGGAAGGACAGGGCGCCCTGCACCTGTTCGGTGGTGGCGAGGTCGAACTCCTTCTGGGTGGTGCGGATGGTGAGCAGGTCCTGGTACGCGGCGGAGGCACCGGTGATCTGCGCGCACCCGGGGGTGAGCGCGGCAGAAGTCAGCAGCGGCTTCCCGTAGACCCACTTGTCCTTGTTGTCGGCGGCGGGCGGCAGTCCGCGGCCGAAGCCGTTGCCCTTGCGGCAGTCCCAGTGCAGCGCGTTGAACCAGTCGCCGCTGTCGTACGAGTTGCGGTCGAGCGACTTGGAGCGCAGCAGGTCGGTGCCTGCCTGGGAGAGCGAGGGGCCCTGTGAGAGTGCGGCGGTCGCCATCGCGAGGACCTGCATGCGGGCCCGGTCGGCGGCCGGGGTGTCCGCGGGGAGCTTGAAGGCGAGGGCGTCGTACAGCGACTCGTTGTCGTGGGCGTCGGCGTAGGCGAGCGCGTCGCCGGGCACCGCCGCGTATCCGGCGGGGGCCCCGTTGTAGTCGACGGCCGAGCCCTTGACCGTGCGGCCCTGGGTGTCGGTGAAGGTGTAGTCGGCGAGGTTGCCGGTCAGGCCGACCTTGATCAGGTCCTGGTAGTGGAGCAGCCGGGCCTTCTGTTCGGCTTCGGTGCCGTTGGCGGGTGAGGTGTTGGGGTCGGTGTAGAGGCCGGAGGCGAAGCCCTGGACGCGGGGGTCCTCGTCGAAGGGGCCGCCGCCGCGTACGGCGTCACGGGCCCGGTCGGAGAACGTGGCGATGCCGGTGCCCGCCATGTTCTTCTGCGTGGCCTGGACGAAGCGGGCGTCATCGGCGATCTCGCCGAAGTTCCAGCCCTCCCCGTACAGGATGATCTTCTTCCCGTCGACACCGTCCTCGGCGACGGTCAGCTCGTCGAGCGCCTTGCGGACCGCGAGGATGTTGGCCTTCGGGTGGTGTCCCATCAGGTCGAAGCGGAAGCCGTCGACCTTGTACTCCTTGGCCCACGTGACGATCGAGTCGACGACGAGCTTGCCCATCATCGTGTTCTCGGGGGCGGTGTTGGCGCAGCACGTCGAGGTGGCGACGGTGCCGTCCTCAAGGAGCCGCTGGTAGTAGCCGGGCACGATGCGGTCGAGTACGGACTTGTCGTCCTGGCCGGAGGCGACGGTGTGGTTGTAGACGACGTCCATGACGGTCCGCAGTCCCGCGCCGTTGAGGCCCTGCACCATCTGCCGGAACTCGACGGTGCGCTTCGTGCCGTCCGGGTCGGAGGCGTAACTGCCCTCGGGGACCGTGTAGTGCAGCGGGTCGTAGCCCCAGTTGAAGCCGTCCTTGGCGGCGGCCTTCGCTACGCAGGCCTGCTGCTCCTCGGAGTCGGGGGCGTACACGGACAGGTCGCAGGCGGGCTTGTCCTGGCCGGACTTCTTCTCCGGGATGGTCCCGATGTCGAAGGCGGGCAGCAGGTGGACGTAGCCGGTGCCGGAGTCGGCGAGTTCCTTGAGGTGCTTCATCCCGTCGGAGCGGGTGTCGGTGAAGGCCAGGTACTCGCCGGGGTGCTTCGACGTCCCGTCCGCGATCGAGAAGTCACGGATGTGCAGTTCCTGGATCTGCGCGTCGCGCAGCGGGGCCGCGGCGGGCTTCCTCAGGCCGGACCAGCCGCTCGGGGCCAGCTTCGGGTCGTCGAGGTCGACGACGAGGCTGCGTGCGGAGTCGGCGGTCAGGGCGGTGGAGTAGGGGTCGGTGACCTTGTTGGTGACCATCTTCTGGACGGTGGGCGCCCAGACGTTCACGGCGTACCGGTAGGGCTTGCCGTTCCAGCTCTTCTTCCCGGTGACCGACCAGACGCCGGTGCGGTCGTCGCGCCGCATCGGGACGCTCTTCCCGTCGAGTTCGAGGGCGACGGTACGGGCGGTGGGTGCCCAGACGGAGAGTGTGGGGCTGCCCTTGCGGAAGACCGGGCCGAGGTCGGCGCGGCTCGCGGCGTTCCCGTACAGGCCGTCCAGGATTCCGGCGGTCTGCACCCCGGTGGCGGCGAGCAGGGCGCCGTTCGCAGCGCGCTGGGTGGCGATCAGCTGGCCGCGCAGCGACTCCTTGACCCTGTCCCGGTCGCGGGCGTCGACGGTGAACGCCGGGTAGTCCTTGAGGTGCGGGTACTTCGCCTTCTGCGCGTCGGTGAGCTCGGTGGTGTTGAGCCGGAGCCACCGGCCCTCGTCGGTCAGGGCGCCGTCGGCGACGGAGATCCCGCCGTCCTTCGCGTACACGAGCTGCTGGCTAGTGGCGTCGGTTGCCTTCACCTTCCAGACGACGGTGCCGGCGTCGATCCACTGGGCCTCGGCCTTGGTGAGGTCGGGAGTGGGCGCGCCGCCGGTCTGCGGCAGCAGGCAGCCGGGCTTCCCGCCGAGCATCCAGACCTCGTGCCCGTACGAGGCGATGTCCAGGGACTGGTCGCTGGGGAGGTCCTTCTCGTCGCCCTTGTGGAGGATGTAGCTGAGCGAGGTGGCGCCGTCGGTGAGCGGTACCTCGTACGTGGCGCCGTAGGCGTCGGTCTTCACGGGCAGCAGGGGCTTGGCCCAGTCCGTGGGCGCCGCGGCCCCGGTCCAGGTGTGCAGGCCCCAGCCGTCGTAGTTGCCGTCGGCGCGGTGGTAGTGCAGGACGGCCTTGGAGGTGTCCTGCGGCGGGTTGGCTCCGTCGGGTGCCTCGGTGGCCTGCCCGTCCTTGCCCTGCTCGACCCAGACCTGGCCGGTCTTCGCGAGGTCGACGGTGCGCTCGGGGCCGTCGGCGGTGCCGTTCTTCTCGACCGTGTACGGGACCGATGAGGTGCCCTCGGCGAGGTCGATCCAGGCGAAGGCGCCGTAGGCGTCGCGCCCGATGAAGTCGGCCGTGCTGTCGCCGGACTTCAGCTGCCAGCCCTCGTAGTCGCCGTCCGCGCGCTTGTAGTGGACGACGGCCTGGTCGCGCTCGACGGCGACCGGCTTGGGGGCGGGCGGTGCCTGTCCGGCGGCCGTCGAGGCGAGAGCACTCGCGGTGCGGCCGGCGCGGTCGACGACCACGGCCTTGTAGCGCAGCGGGGTCCCTGCCTTGACGGACTCGTCCAGGTGCTGGGTGACCTTGTACGGGGCGTGGTCGGCGGAGCCGAGGGTGCGCCACTTCCCGTTGCCGGTCTGTGCGGCGAACACGACGCGGTTGAGCTGCCCGCCGTCCACGTCCGCGGTGATCTCGACGGTGCCGGTGGCTCCGGCGGCGGGGGCCTTCAGGGTGAGCGAGGGCTTGGTGGCCGGGGTGCCCAGCGGCTTGTCGGCGCGCAGCACGATGCTGGAGAGGGCGGGCACGGTGACGCTGATCTTCTTGTCGGCGCCGCTGCGGATGGCGGCGGAACCGCCGTACAGCGTGCGGAAGTTCATGCCGGCCGAGCCGGTGGCGACCTCGACGGTCTTCGCCTCGGTGCCGTTGTTGGTGGCGACGACGTACTCGTACGGCCGCTTGGTGTCGGTACGCGAGTAGGCGTACACGGAGCCTTCCGCGTATCGCTCGGTCTGGGTCCCGTCACGCAGCGCCGGGTGTTCCCGGGTGAGCTCGGCCAGGGCCGCTATGGACCGGTAGAGCGGGTGCCGGGTGTCGTACGCGTCGGAGGCGTGCGTGCGGTCGGTGCCCAGCTGGTCGTCGTCGAGGTAGTCGGCGGTCTTCGAGGCGAAGAGCGTCTGGCGGGCGTCCTTGTCGCCGCCCGCTCCGGTGAAGCCCTGCTCGTCGCCGTAGTAGATCACCGGGTTGCCGCGGCCGAGGAACATCAGCTCGTTGGCGAGGCGGGCACGGTCGAGGAGTTCGGCGTCGGAGGCCTTCGGGTTGTCCTGCTTCAGGAAGGTGCCGATCCGGCCCATGTCGTGGTTGCCGAGGAAGGTCACCTGCTCGTAGGCGTTGGCCTTGTCGCTCGTGTACCGGTAGTCGTGGCCGTAGACCGCGGCGAGCTTCGAGGCGGGTGCACCTTGGGAGGCGTACTGGCGGGCGGCTTCCTGGAAGGGGAAGTCGAGCGTCGAGTCGAGCCGGCCCCGGGTGACGTAGGGCGAGGTGATGGCGGTGTCGGCGGAGTAGACCTCGCCGAACATGAAGAAGTCGTCCCGGCCGCGCTTCGCCGCGTAGTCGTCGAGTGCGGTGGCCCACTGGGTCCAGAAGTCGAGGTCGACGTGCTTGACGGTGTCGATGCGGAAGCCGTCGATGTCGAAGTCGCGGACCCACTTCTCGTAGATCTTCTCCATGCCGGACACGACCTCGGGACGCTCGGTCCACAGGTCGTCGAGGCCGGAGAAGTCGCCGTACTCGGTGGACTCGCCCGCGTAGGTCGAATCACCCCGGTTGTGGTACATCGTGGTGTCGTTGAGCCAGGACGGGACCTTCTTGCCGGCGTTCACCGGCGTGTACGGGAAGGAGTCCGCGTCGGTCTTCGCGACGCCCTGCGCGTCGTCGAAGGGGCGGCCGTCCTCGTCGAGGTACGGGAAGGCGCCCTTGGGCTTGTAGCCGTACTTCTTCTCGGCGTAGTCGACGGTGTCGGCGGTGTGGTTGGTGATGACGTCGAAGAAGACCTTGATGCCCTTGCCGTGGGCTTTGTCGATCAGCTTCGTCAGGTCGGCGTTGGTGCCGAAGTGCGGGTCGACCTGGGTGAAGTCGGTGATCCAGTACCCGTGGTAGCCGGCCGAGGCGTTGTCGCCCGCGCCCTGGACGGGGCGGTTCTTGAAGATCGGGGCGAGCCAGATGGCGGTGGTGCCGAGGCCCTTGATGTAGTCGAGCCTGTCGGCGAGCCCCTTGAGGTCGCCGCCCTGGTAGAAGCCCTTGTCCGTGGGGTCGTAGCCGGTCTCCAGCCGTGAGCCGGTGAGCCCGCCGCGGTCGTTGGAGGTGTCGCCGTTGGCGAACCGGTCGGGCATGACGAAGTAGAACTGCTCACGGGTCAGGTCGTGCCTGGCCGGCTCCTTGGCGAGCGCGGCGTCCGAGGGCGGGGCCGGGGGTCTGGGTGCGGCAGCTGCGGTGGCCGCCGGTACGACGGGCAGCAGCGCCGCGCACAGTGCGGCAACGGCCCCCCGCCGGAGGGTGGTTCGGGACACGGGAGGGTTCTCCTCGACTTTCAGGGGTGGGTCCTGGTGGAGCTGGTGCGGGCCGGGGACGCACCGCCGCGCGTCCCCGGTCCGCCGAGCGGTCGCGGTCAGCTGCGCCAGATGTCGGCGGTCAGCGTGACCTTGCCGGAGGCCGACACGGTGGCGGTGCGGTTCGCACCGCTCTCCCAGGTGACGTTGCCGCTCGCGTCCTTGCGGAGGTACTTGTACTCGAACGCCGTGCCGGCGGGCAGGCTGACGTCGAGCTTCCAGACGGGGTACGTCGCCGGGTCGAGCTTGAGGGCGCTTCCCGGGGCCCAGCTGCCGAGGGCGGCCTGGCTGCCGGTGACGTAGATGTTCTGGCCGAGCTGGGTGGTGGCGTTGACGCCGAAGGAGGCGCCGGACCGGCCGGTGCCGGGGTCCGGGTCCGGGGTCGTGCCGCCGCCGGAACAGGTGCGGGCGCCGACGTGCAGGGCCACGGCGGTGTTGGCGCCGAGAGTGGCGGTGAACTGCCCCGAGCCGTTGACGGTTACGCCCTTGCCGGACTGGACGTCGCAGTAGTCACCGGCGGCCAGCGACGTCTGGAACGTGCGGGTCAGCGAGGAGCCCTCGTGGTTGATCGCCACGTACGCCTTGGCGCCGCGTCCGAAGGCGATCTGGTCGCCGCCGTTGTCCCACCAGTTCGAGACGGCCTGGCCGCGGGCGGCGTTGCGGAAGCCGACCATGGAGGAGATCTGGCCCCAGGCGTGCTGGCACTTCCAGCCGTCGCTGTAGCAGGCGTTCACCTGGCCGCCGTTGGGCGGGCCGGCGTCCTTGTCGGCCCACTCGTAGCCGGAGTGGATGTCCGGGGAGCCGTACGGGTAGGCGAGCATGAAGACGTTGGCCAGGGTGTAGTTGGCGCCGTCCTTGTAGTTCAGGGTGTCGCCGCCGCGCTCCGTGTCGTGGTTGTCGACGAAGACGGCGGACTTGCCGGACTCCATGAAGCCCCAGCCCTCGCCGAAGTTCTTGAGGTTGGCGAGGTTCTCGTTGTTGAAGACCTGCTTGAGGCTGCGGCCGTAGCGGAACTCCTGGACGTCCCCGCTGCCGAGGTACTCGGAGGGCGATACGGCTTCGCCCGCGCCGTAGATCGCTTCGTGCTTCCAGTAGACGCCCGTGTTGCTCAGCCGGGACTTGATGTTGGAGAGGTCGCCGGCCGGTATGTGCTTGGCGGCGTCGATGCGGAAGCCGTCGACGCCGAGGGAGAGCAGGTCGTTGAGGTACGTCGCGATCCGGCCGCGCACGTAGTCCTCACCGGTGTCCAAGTCGGCCAGGCCGACCAGTTCGCAGTTCTGGACGTTGCCCCGGTCGCCGTAGTTGCTGATCTGCGACTGGCAGTCGTTCATGTCGCCGGCCGAGTAGGTACCCGGGTAGTCGTACTTGGAGTACGAGGACCCGCCTGTGCCGGTGCCCGAACCGGCCGACATGTGGTTGATGACCGAGTCGGCGATGACCTTGACGCCCGCGCCGTGGCAGGTGCTGACCATGTTCGCGAAGGCCGTACGGTCGCCGAGCCGCCCCGCGATCTTGTAGCTGACCGGCTGGTACGACGTCCACCACTGGCCGCCCTGGATGTGCTCCTGGGGCGGCGAGACCTGGACGAAGCCGTAGCCGGCCGGACCGAGGCTGTCGGTGCAGGCCTTGGCCACGGAGGCGAACTTCCACTCGAACATCACTGCGGTGACGTCCTTGTCGCCGGGCGGCGCGGCCTGGGCGGTTCCGGCGGCGCCGAGCCCCGTGGGGACGGCAAGAACAGCGGCGCCCAAGGTGAGGGCGAGCGCGCCAGACAAAGGTCTGCGTGCCATGACATTCCTCCTGCGGTGGGGGAAGTGCGGGGATGGCGGAGCAGCCTCACCGGGCAACGCGCCGTGCCGTCAAGGCTTGTGAAGGTTCTTGCAGCAAGAATGCAAAAGCTGGGGTGCAGCAGACCGTACGAGCCTGACCTGCCCCGGTCAACCCCCTGGACACGTCACGATTACACCCCGCTCACATCGACGAAATATCGGAGATTTCTTCCTGCAAGGTCTTTCGCAAGATATTGCGGGGCTGTTAAATTCATCCCGACTCCGGCCCGGCCGGCCGGGGGTCCCGGTACGCCGGAACCCCACGCGCCCGGCCGGCCGGGCCGGTCACGGCACAGAGAGGTCCGGAGTCGCTCAACTCCCCGCCGGCCCATCCCGGGCCGACTTCCGGACCTCTCCTGTGCTGTAGCCCGCCTCCGGGGCAACCCGCTCACCAGGGCCAGTGCGGGTCCTCCCAGCGGGCGGATTCGGTGAGGCCGAGCAGCCGTATCACGTGGTGCAGCTCTTCCGAGGCGCCCTGGGAGACGAGACGTGCGGGTGCGTGCCGGATCAGCCAGGCGCCCAGCTCGCCGAGCTTCTCCTCGTCATGCTCCCAAGCACTCCACGGGAGTCTGTCGCAGAGCAGGTCGAGCCCCCACAGGTCCACAGCCTCCGCCAACTGCCGGTCGGCCGCGGGATGGGCCGTCGCGTCCCACACCGCGAGCCAGGGAGTCACCGTGCCCGAGGCCTCGGCGCACAGGGCCAGGAGCTCGTACGCCGGTACGGCGGCGTCGGGCGCCGTGAGGCTGTCGGACCACCACGCGTGCAGGAACTCCCGGACGGAAGCAGCCTGATCGGCAGGCCACCGCCACCAGTAGCCGCGCCCGAAGGACCGGCCGGCGTCCACCATGTCGAAGAGTGGCACCTGACCACCGACGAGGTCTGCCGCGAACCGGGGCAGGATGCGACGCAGCACCGCCCCGTGATCACGCCAGTCGCTCGCCTGCCAGGTGCGCCGCAGCAGGTCCGGGTCGAGTTCCACGTCCGGCGTCTTGAGCCGGGCGAGGTCCTCGGCGCTGCCCCAGTGGCATTCGCAGTTGTCCTCGTCCGGGACGGCCGTCATCCCACGAAAGGTGGTGGCGAGGCCGTCGAGCGCGGCATCGAGACGGAGTCGTGGCGCGGTCCGGTCAGCAGGGGTCATGGCTGTCGCCTTTGTGACTCCGGACGGTCGCACCGGCCGAAGAGCGCTACGTTACCGGGCACCGGCGCAGCCCGGAGGTGGGCCCGCTTCCGGACCTCTCACCGTACGAGCGGGCGGAGCCGGGCCTTGCAGGTCACGTTCCCGCAGCGACGAGGGACCGTGCGAAGAAGTGGTCCGCACGCGAAAGGCCGGGTCCCCCCCTCCGGACCCGGCCCCGTTCTTCGTCTTCGCGCCCGGTCAGGCGCTGCGCACAGCCGCCGTCGAACCGCGTACCACCAGCTCGGGCTGGAACACGCACTCCGTGCGCTGCACGGGACTTCCGGCGATCTCCTCCAGCAGCGCTCCCACGGCCGCGGCAGCCATCGCGTGCACCGGCCGGCGCACCGTGGTCCTAGCGCCAGGGATCGAGGGCGAGTTTGCCCAGGGTCCGGCCCGCTTCGAGCTGCCGCAGTACTGCCGGCCCCTCGGCAAGGGGATGCACCTGTGGGGTACCGGGCGGATACACGCCGCCGGCGATGAGTGCCTCGAGCTCGACGATCAACGACCGGTAGAGGGACGGGGCCGCGACCGCCAGCGCACCGATGTGCAGCCCCTTGATCTGGACCGGGTGAGTGAAGACCAGGTCGTGTGTGGTCAGCGTGGCATCGCCGGAAGCGGCACCGAACACGACGACTCGCCCGGTGAAGGGCCTGGCGACCGACAGGCTCACCTCGAACGTGGCCTGCCCCACCGATTCCAGGACCAGATCGACACCGCCGGTCAGGCGGGTGATCTCCGCGGCCAGATCGGGGCGACGGCTGTCCAGGACCTCGTCGGCGCCGAGCGCTTCGACGGTGTCGTGTTTCTCCGGTGACGCCGTGGCGATCACCCGCGCACCGTAGTGGCGGGCGAGACGAACGGCAGCCTGCCCCACGCCTCCCGCCGCGGCGTGGACGAGGACCACCTCACCCGCCTCGATGCCGCCCAACGGCTTCAGTGCCGCCAGGGCGGTGGCCCAGTTGAGCACCAGGCCGAGAGCTCCGGCGTCACTCCAGCCGGACGGTACGGGAAGTACGCCCGCGGCCGGCAGCGTCATGTACTGGGCGAAGGCACCCGGGCCGGCTCCGACGACGTGGGTGCCGAGCCGCAGCGGGCCGGCGACATCCGGACCGACGCCCACGATCTCGCCGGCGGCCTCGAAGCCCGCCACATAGGGGGCCTGCGGGCCGCCTCCGTAGGTGCCACGGGTCTGCATGACGTCGGCGAAGTTGACCCCGGCGGCACCGACGCGGATCAGGTACTCACCGGGCCCCGGGGCAGGGAGGCGGATATCGGTCGTGAGGGTCAGGTCCCTCGGCCCTCGGTGCGACTGCTGGACCAGTGCTCGTACGGTCCGCTCAGCGGTGTGCTGCTGCTCGTTGGTCTCCATGCACCGAACGTAGGAACCTGACACTGGTGTCAAGGTCAAGTGACGGTCAGAGGTTCGTTCGACGGGCCTCTCGAAGATAGGCGTCGAGTGCCGCCTGCTGATCGCTGAGAGCGGCGATGCGAGCGGTGAGCCGGTCGCGGTGGCTCTGCACCTCGCGCAGGAACTCCGCGCACACCACGTCGGTTCCGGCCTCGGATCCGTCGACGAGGCCGGGCAGGGCATCCCTGATCAACCGCACGGGGAGCCCGGACTCCAGCAGCGAGCGGATGACGAGGACCCGATCGATGGTGGACCGGCAGTAGTCGCGGAACCCGTTGCCGAGACGGCCGGGGACGATCAAGCCCTCGTCCTCGTAGTGCCGCAACGATCTCGCACTCGCGCCGCTGGCCCTGGAGGCTTCACCGATTCTCATGCTTGAGGCCAACGTCCGGGAACACCGCGCTCTTCCCGCAATCACTCTGCCGGTGAGGCCGCTTCGTGCGGTGCGCCGACCATGGGTTTCTGCACAGGATCAGGCAGCTGTGGACAGGTCGGTGCGGCAGTCGCGGCAGTGGCCGGGGTGGCGCGAGCGGAAGGCGCGGTCGCAGCGGTCGCAGTTCTGGAGCGGGATGACGATCGCGCGTGGGCGTACGGCTTCCAGCTCGCGCGCGCCGGGCAGCGGGGGCGGCAGGAGTGTGGTGATCCGGTGCCGCAGAAGCTTGGCGGGGTGTCTCAGCGGTACGGGCAGGTCGGCGGTGAGGGCATGCCGGATGGTGTCGGGACGCGCATCACGTTCGAGCCAGGCGGCGACCCCGGAAGCGAGAGCGCCGATGTCCGCCTCGGAGAGCACCAGTTGAGGTGCGTGGCGGCGCAGATCGGCGAGGATCGCGGCGGCCGCGCGCCGCAGTTCCGGGGTGAGCGACTGCGGCTGCGGCAGCGGTGGGGGTGGGACCGTACGGGCCGTGGGCGCCGGTACGAGGACCGTGGCGGGCTGCGGCGGCGCGGGGGTGGGCGCCTGCTGCGGCGGCGGAGGGGGTGACGGCGCGAACTCCCTCGGCGGCGGCACGGGCGGCTCGGGCCGTGAGGGCCTGGCCGCACTGCGCGCGGGCCGAGGCGGCGGTGGCGTAGCACTGGCGGCGTCCGCGCCCGGCTGGTTGCACGACACCGTACGCGTGACGATCCGGCCGTCGGCGAGGCGTACGCGGCTGCGGTGCAGGTAGCCGACCGCCTCCAGCTCCCGCAGGGCGGCGGCGATACGGGTCTCACTCTCCGGGAAGCGTTCGGCGAGGCGCTTGATGCCGATCTTCGCTCCGGCGGGCAGCGACTGGATGTGCACGGCCAGGCCGATCGCGACGAGGGACAGGCCGCGATGCTGGGCGAGGTGGTTGCCGATGACGGTGAAGCCGCCGGTGTGCCGGACGTTGCTGTGGATCACGCCGGATGCAGCGGTCCGGGCGCACGGGGGCGCGGTAATCTGCTGGGTACCCATCGGGAAGCCTCTTACTTCCTCGGTGGTCAGGCCCTCGATCGAGATTGGCGTCTCGTCGGGGGCCGTCGCATGTCTGTGGCGGTCGGGGCGAGCATATGCCCGGCAACCGGCACCAAATCCAGCCCAGTTGCCACATGTCACCCGAGTGAGTGACGAAGGGCGCATCGGGGAGGGTTGGGTTGGGAAGGGTGATTTCCCTGGTTCTTTCAAAGCCTTTTTGACGTCGTGGGCCACCGCGTCACGATCCACCGGGTCGCGGGCACCCGCGACCCGGTGTCAGCGGTCACGGCGCAAGATCGATTTCGGCCCAGACCGTCTTGCGCGGGGCAGGTCCGACGTCGACGCCCCAGCGGTCCGCGAGCGCCCCGACGATCAGAAGACCTCTCCGCGACTCCGCGTCACCAGCGGGCACAGCGAAGGCTTCGGGCAGCGGAGGAAGCCGATCGCCACGGGTGTCGGTCACCTCGATACGGAGGAGCGCCTCACGGTGGACCGTGAGGCCCAGCCGGAAGTCCCGTCCTGGCACACGGCCGTGCACGACGGCGTTCGCGGCCAGCTCGGCCACGATGTGCGCGGCCGACTCGACGGGCAGGCCCCAGTCACCCAGGTGCGCGGCGGTGAGCAGGCGGGCGAGCCTGGCACCCCGTCGGGTGGGAGAGAGCAGCACGGTGAACTGCCGGGCCGGAGCGGAATGTTCGGTTCGGGTGATTTCTTGGGTCACGCCCTTCAGCGTGATCCCGACTGCCTACCGTGAAGCGGAGGACGGCGGTTAC
Organism: Streptomyces sp. NPDC005566; assembly: GCF_040605575.1. NCBI lineage: Bacteria > Bacillati > Actinomycetota > Actinomycetes > Kitasatosporales > Streptomycetaceae > Streptomyces > Streptomyces sp. NPDC005566. Next base: position 140,811 of record NZ_JBEXDB010000001.1, read on the forward strand.
GTACGGTGATTGTCCAGTCCTTGTCCAGCGCTGTCCCGGCTGTCCAGGGTGACTCGCGGGGACGACAGCGGTTGAGGCAGGAACGGCAGGCGCGTCGGAAGTGGGGCACGGATGAGCGTGGACGAGGCTGACTGGGACGTCGATCCGGACGACGAGTCGGGGGCAGCGCTGGTCGCGTCCGTGGGCCGCCAGATCAAGGCTTGGCGGGAGGCGGCAGGCATGCGGGCCGGGGAGTTCGGAACGGCGATCGGGTACGGAGAGGACCTCGTCTACAAGGTGGAGGGCGGCAGGCGCATTCCCCGGCCGGAGTTCCTGGACAAGGCGGACAAGGTACTGGGGGCGGGCGGCAAACTCGCGCTGATGAAAAGGGAGTTGGCGGAGGTCCGGTACCCGAAGAAGGTACGGGAGCTGGCGAAGCTGGAGGCTCGAGCTGTCGAGCTGGAGGCGTATCACCACCACAACATCAATGGCCTGTTGCAGACCGAGGCGCATATGAGGGCGCTGTTCGCCTCGTGGCTGCCGGCCTACACGGAGGACGAGATGGACCGGGTGGTTGCTGCTCGCCTGGCCCGACAGTCCATCCTCGACCGGGCGCCCCTCCCGTCCCTGAGCTTTGTCCAGGAAGAGGTAACGCTCCGCCGTCCCGTCGGAGGCACAATGGTTCTGCGCCGCCAACTCGAACTCCTCCTGGAGGTCGGGCGGTTGCCGAATGTGGCCATCCAGGTGATGCCGACGTGTCGCGAGGAGCATCCCGGGACGGGTGGACTGATCGAGGTGCTGAGATTCCCGGACGGCAGTGCGGTGGGGCGGTCCGAGGGTGCGTTCAGCGGCCGCCCGGTCTCCGACCCGAAGCAACTCAGGATCCTCGGACTGCGCTATGGCATGATCCGGGCGCAGGCGCTTACGCCACGTGAGTCACTGGCTTTTATTGAGCAACTGCGGGGAGAAACATGATTAACAAGCCCTCCGGTGAGGGAGCCGCGGAACTGCAGTGGCTCAGGAGCAGCTACAGCAGCAGTGGTGACGGCAACGACTGCGTCGAGGTCGCCACCACCCCCCGCGCGGTGCACGTCCGGGACTCCAAGAGCGTTTCCGGCCCCCATCTCGGTTTCACCCCCGTCACGTGGGAAGCCTTCGTCACGTACGCCTGCGAAAGCTGACCCTGCCGCAGGATGTCAGTCGCCGTTGCTACGGTTCGTCTCATCGGTTTCAGGCGTGGCGAGCGGCGGTTTCGGCGATCTGCTGCAGCGCGGCCAGGTGGCCGACCAGCGCCTTGCGCCCGTCCTCGGTGAGCGCCAGCCACGTCCGGGGAGTCTTTCCGACGTGCCCTTTGCGGACTGCGACGAAGCCGAGTTCCTCCAGGGCGGTGATGTTCTTCGACAGGTTCGAGGGCGACAGATCGCAGTACTCCTGGACTGCCCGGAACTCTGCTTCGTCACAGCCCGACAGGAACGCGGCGATCCTGAGGCGGTTGGTGGTTCTGAAGGCATCGTCCAGTTCGTCGGTCATGGACGTACCTGCTTTTGCAGTGACACCCAGGTATAGATGCCCAGGAGCAAGCCCACGCCGGCGTAGATCCAGCGGGTGTTCGGAGTGGCGGCCAGAGCGGAAACCAGGACGGCAACGCAGCACACGCCGACGGTCCGCCACTTCTGTCGAGCCGGGCCGCGCAGACCGCTGACGCCCTGCCTGGCGCGGACCCGCAGCACGAGCTGAGCGGCCGCCAGTGCACACAAGATGCCCGCGGCAATGGTCGCCGCCTTCACCCATCCGATGGAAGGGCCGACACCTGCCAGAGCTATCGAGGCGGCGACCAGGGCGGCACAGACGGGCGGGGCCCAACGCGGCAGCACAGGCGTGACGGAGGCGTCGTAGGACTGGCGGGCCTGCTCGAGGTTACGTCGGGCTTCTTCGGCATCCATGGTTGCCACGATGGCATGTACTTTCCTGATTTTCAAGTACTACCTGCATGGAAAGAGCTCGGCGTCAGCACTGCTCTCCGGATGCGTCCACCAGGGGCGACTGGCCCCGCTTGGCATCTGCTGTCGCACGCCGTCGCCTGGCGTGACATTGCAGGGGTCAAAGCCACTCGTCGACAGCAACTACCAGCACGGTTGCTTCTTTGGCGAACGGCTGGCTTGTCGTATCCCGTAGCCACGGCGCGGTGTCATTTCAGCCGGTTGATACCCCGCTCGACCGCGTGCCGCGCCTCGTAGTCGGTTTTGTCGAACTTCGGCGGTCGGCCGCCTGGGAGCCGCGCTTCTTGCGGTTGCGGATCTGGTCGGCCTTGTCCGGGATGGTGCAGCGGATGCTGCGCTCGCGCAGGTAGTCGCGGTTCTTGCGGGAGGCGTAGGCCTCGTCGGCGCGCACTCGCCGCGCTCGGGTACGGGTCTTCCGAGCCCGAGGCGGGGTACCCCGATCCGGCCCAGGGCCACCTCGAACTGCGGAGAATCACTGCGCTGTTTCGATACACGCCCTGTAGTGCCGCCCCGCCTGCTCACGGAGCGCCTCGATGAACGCCGTGGCGTGCGGGTGGTCGCGGCGGCCGAGCGTGGCAACGCCGATGTGCCGAGCCGGAGTCGGCGGCTTGATCGGAACGGCTCGCAGCCCAGGCACCTCCGGGACGAGCGCGATGGAAGGGATCAGGGAGATTCCCATTCCCGCGGCGACGAGTGACCGGGCGAAGAAGTAGTCCGTGGTGGTGCCGCGCACCTCCGGCTCGAAGCCCGCGCGTGCGGCGTAACGGCGCAGGTACGCCTCGGTCTTGAGGCAACCGAGCACCCAGGGCTCCGCTGCCAGTTCGGCGATGTCGAGCGACCGGCGGCCGGCGAGTCGATGCCCCTCCGGCATGACGACGTGCAGGGGATCTTCGAGGATCGGGGTCCAGTGCAGGCTGGAACCCGTACCCGGCCCCACGGGCAGCGGCCCGTCGAAGTGGTAGGCGAGTGCGAGGTCGACAGCTCCTTGGCGGACCAGGGGCACGGTGTCCTCGGGCTCGCCCTCCCTGACGTGGAGCTGGGTCTGGGGGTGGGTTGCCATGAGCCGGCGGAGAGCACCGGGCAACAGGTGCCTGCCGCCACTGGTGAAGGTGGCGACGGTGAGCTGTACGCGGCCCGTGCTGAGCCGCTCGACCTGTTGTTTCGCCTGTTCGAGCTCGGCTGCGACGGATTCTGCCGCCCCGACCATGATCCGACCGGCCTGAGTGAGGGTCACCCCGCGCGTGCTGCGTGTCACCACCTGGGCACCGAGGCTGCGCTCCAGTGCCGCCACGTGCTGGGAGACGGCGGAAGGGGTGAGGCGGAGGGCCACGGCCGCCCTGTTGAAGCTGCCGTGGTCCGCCACCGCACGCAGGACGCGGAGCCGCTGCACATCGATCAACAGTTTTCCTTAATGAGTCGCCAGTAAGTCACCACTTCCGCTGATGACGATAGGTCTCCAGGATGGGGGCATGCAAAGGATCTGCGTCATCGGCGGAAGCCGCTACTTCGGAAAGCTCCTGGTCGAGCGCCTGCAGTCGGCGGGCCATCGGGTCACGGTGATCAATCGCGGCTCCGCCCGGCCGCCCGTCGGCGTCGAGCACCTGGTCGTCGACCGCGACGACGAGGCCGCCCTCGGCGCCGCACTCGGTTCGCGCAGCTTCGACGTGGTCGTCGATCAGGTCTGCTACACCCCGGTGCAGGCCGCGATCGCCGCCCGCGTCTTCGCCGGCCGTGCCCGGCGCTACGTCATGACGTCCACGATCGAGGTCTACGACCCTGCGACGGCCGCACTGCCGGCCGTGCCGGCGGGAACCCCGGTGCCGGAGGAGAACGTGGACCCGAGCGCCTGGCCGGTGGCCATGGACCTGCCCTGGCACGACGAGGCGTACGTGGAGGCGCACTACGCCGAGGGCAAACGCCAGGCGGAGGCCGTGTTCTCCCGGGACGGCAGCTTCGCGTTCGTCTCTGTGCGCAGCGCTCATGTGCTCGGCGGCGGTGCGGAGGAGTTCACCGGGCGGCTGGCGCACTACACCGAGCGTATCCGCCGGGGCGAAGAGATCGCTGTGCACGCGAACGCGCGGCCGACGGTGTTCATCCATTACCAGGAGCTGGCGGACCTGCTGCGGTGGGCGTCCACCGCCGCCGACTTCACGGGTCCGGTCAACGCCTGCTCCGACGGTCTGCTCGACGTGCGTGAACTGGCTGCGGCTGTCGCCGCGCAGACCGGCCGGGAGCCCGTCCACCGGACCGTCGCGGAGGGCGGGACGGCTTCGCCGTTCTCCTTCGACCGCGACTACGCCATGAGCAACACCCGTGCGAAACGGCTGGGCTTCGCCTTCTCCCACGTCACCGACTGGCTGCCCGGCGCCGTCGCCGAGACCGTCAGCGCGTCCGCCACCCCCGCCACGTAGGGAGCCGGCCACCATGCAGTTCCGCAGCATCGCCGACACCGCCGTCAGCGCCGTCGGGCTGGGCGCAATGCCGCTGTCCATCGAGAACCGGCCCGACGAGGCGCGGGCCGTCGCCACCGTCCACGCGGCCCTGGACTCCGGCGTCACGCTCATCGACACCGCCGACAGCTACCACTGGCACGCCGACGAGGTGGGCCACAACGAGCTCCTGATCGCCCGCGCCCTGGCCCGCTACGGCGGCGACACCTCCGGCGTCCTGATCGCCACCAAGGGCGGCCGTGGCCGTCCCGGTGACGGCAGTTGGACCGTCACCGGCACCCCCGCCCACCTCAAGCGCGCCGCCGAAGCGTCCGTCAAGCGCCTGGGGGTCGAAGCCATCGGCCTGTACCAGCTGCACAAGCCGGACCGGGCCGTGCCCTGGGAGGAGTCCGTCGGCGCCCTGCGCGACCTGCTCGACGCCGGAACGATCCGCGCCGCCGGCATCTCGAACGTGACCGCCTGCCAGATCCGCCAGGCGCATCAGATCCTCGGCGACGGACTCGTCTCGGTACAGAACCAGTACTCGCCCGCCGTCCGCGACAGCGAGCCCGAGCTGCGGCTGAGTGCCCGGCTGGGCCTGGCGTTCCTGCCCTGGAGCCCTCTCGGTGGCATCTCCCGCAGTTCCCTCGACGGCCCCTCGGGCCCGACGTCCACCGGCACCGCTTTCCAGCGCATCGCGGCCGAGCGCGGCGTGAGCCCGCAGCAGATCGCCCTGGCATGGCTGCTGAGCCGCTCCCCGACGGTGATCCCGGTGCCGGGAGCCAGCCGCCCGGCCTCCGTCCGGGACTCGGCTCGAGCCGCGGACCTGGAGCTGAGCCCGGAGGAGCTCTCACAGCTCGAGGACGCGCTGCCGGGCTGAACCCTGCGACCGGGCACGCGAAAGGCCGGGTCCCCCCTCCGGACCCGGCCCCGCTCCCCGCTCGTTCAGCCGACCCGCACCGCCGCGGTGGACCCGCGCACCACGAGCTCGGGCTGGAACACGTATTCCGTGCGCTGCACGGGACTTCCGGCGATCTCCTCCAGCAGTGCTCCCACGGCCGCGGCGGCCATCGCCTGCACCGGCTGGCGCACCGTGGTCAGCGGCGGGTCCGTGAACGCGATCAGCTGCGAGTCGTCGAAGCCGACGACGGAGACGTCGCGCGGGACGTCAAGTCCCCTTCCCCGGGCCGTCCGGACCACGCCCAGTGCCATCAGGTCGCTGCCGCAGACGATGCCGGTGCAGCCGGCATCGAGCAGGGCGCCTGCCGCGACCTGGCCGCCCTCGACGCTGAACAGGGTGGAGCAGACGAGGAGTTCGGCCTCCTCGCGGTCCATGTCCAGCAGCGAGACGGCCGCGTCGACGAAACCGTCGCGCTTGCGCCGGGAGGGCACGTAACGCTGCGGTCCGATCGCCAGACCGACCTTCCGGTGCCCGAGTTCGGCGAGGTGCCCGACGGCCATCCGTACCGCGGCCGTGTCGTCGGGCGAGACGAAGGGGGCGCTGATGCGCTCGTTGTAGCCGTTGATCAGGACGAACGGCACGCCGCGGTCGCTGAGCGCGGCATACCGTGCCGGGTCCGCCGACGTGTCGGCGTGCAGCCCGGAGAGGAAGACGATCCCGCCGACGCCACGCTCGACGAGCTGTTCGACCAGCTCGTCCTCGGTGGCGCCGCCGGGCAGTTGGGTGCAGAGCACGGGTGTGTAACCGTGCCCGGCGAGGACCTGCTCCACGGACTGCGCGAACGCCGGGAAGATCGGGTTGGTGAGCTCGGGCGTCACCAGCCCGATCAGCCCGGCACTGCGCTGCCGCAGCCGTACGGGCCGCTCGTAGCCGAGGATGTCGAGGGCCGCGAGCACCCGCTGACGCGTGGTGTCCGCGACTCCCGGCTTCCCGTTGAGCACCCTGCTGACGGTCGCCTCGCTGACCGCGGCCTGACCGGCGATGTCGGAGAGCCGCAGCGCCGGTCCGGTCCTGGGTGCGGGGACGGTCACACCGTCCACCACACCGTGGTGTCCGCGGGCAGCTCCACCGTGTCGCCGTCGACGGCGACCGGGGCGCTGGCGAGCAGCAGGGTGCCGGGGGCGGTCAGCCGTACCGGGGCGCCCGTGGTGTTGACCGTGCAGACGAAGCCGGAGCGGCCCAGGGCGAGCACGCCCTCGGGGGCGTCCAGCCAGTCCACGTCCGTGCCGGCGCCGAGCCCGGGGTGCTCGCGGCGGGCGGCGATCGCGGCGCGGTACAACTCCAGCGTGGAGCCCTCCACACCGGTCTGCGCCTCGACGGAGAGCGCGCTCCAGCCGGCGGGCTGCGGCAGCCAGCTGCTGCCGTCGCCGAAGCCGTACGAGCTGCCTTCGCGGGTCCACGGGATCGGCACGCGGCACCCGTCGCGGAAGCCGTCCTGGCCCTCCGCGCGGAAGAACGACGGGTCCTGGCGCGCCTCGTCGGGCAGGTCGGTGACGTCGGGCAGGCCGAGCTCCTCGCCCTGGTAGACGTACGCGGAGCCGGGCAGCGCCAGCATCAGCAGCGTGGCGGCGCGGGCCCTGCGCAGCCCCGTGACGGGGTCACCGGGGGTACGGATCTGGGTGCCCAGGCCAGGCGGGTTGGCGAAGCGCGTGGTGTGACGGGTGACGTCGTGGTTGGAGAGCACCCAGGTGGTGGGGGCGCCCACCGGACGCATCGCGTCGAGCGAGGAGTCGATGACCTTGCGGAGTTCGGCGGCGTCCCAGGCGGTCGACAGGTACTGGAAGTTGAAGGCCTGGTGCATCTCGTCGGGGCGCACGTAGTTGGCGGTGCGCTCGACGGTGGGGGTCCACGCCTCGGCGACGAGAATCCGGTTGCCGGGGTACTCGTCGAGGATGGTGCGCCAGCTGCGGTAGATCTCGTGCACACCGTCCTGGTCGAAGAACGGCATGACATCGTTGCCCAGCAGTTTCAGCTGATCGTGCGTGCCGAGGTCGGGCAGTCCCTCGGCCTTGACGAGGCCGTGGGCGACGTCGACGCGGAAGCCGTCGACACCCATGTCGAGCCAGAAGCGCAGGATCGAGCGGAACTCGTCGGCGACGGCCGGGTGCTCCCAGTTGAAGTCGGGCTGCTCGGGCGCGAAGAGGTGCAGGTACCACTCGCCGGGGGTGCCGTCCGGGTCGGTGGTCCGGGTCCAGGCGGGGCCGCCGAAGATGGACTCCCAGTCGTTGGGCGGGAGTTCGCCGTCGGCACCCTTGCCGGCACGGAAGTGGTAGCGCTCGCGCAGGGCGGAGCCGGGGCCCTCGGCGAGTGCGCGCTTGAACCACTCGTGCTGGTCGGACGAGTGGTTGGGCACCAGGTCGACGATGATGCGCAGGTCCAGGCCGTGGGCCTCGCGGATCAGGGCGTCGGCGTCCAGGAGCGAGCCGAACATCGGGTCGATGGCCCGGTAGTCGGCGACGTCGTAGCCCGCGTCCGCCTGCGGGGAGGCGTAGAAGGGGCTGAGCCAGACGGCGTCGACACCGAGGTCCCTGAGGTACGGGAGCCGTGCGGTGATGCCCGCGAGATCGCCCATGCCGTCGCCGTTGCCGTCGGCGAAGCTCCGTGGGTAGACCTGGTAGATCACCGCGTCCTGCCACCAGCCGGTGCGGTTGCCCGGGGCGTCGTCGGACGTGCCGGTGGAGGGGGCAGCGAGGTGCTGGGTCATGTCGTCCCTGGGGTGTCTGGGTGGGGAGCGGCGCCGGGACCGGGTCGGGGATCCGGCGCCGCCGTGACGGGGTGCGTTCGGTCGTGCGTGCCCTGGGCGTCAGCCCTTGACGGCTCCGGCGGACATTCCGGTGACCAGGTGCTTCTGCGCGAAGAGGAAGACCAGTGCCGCGGGGATCGCGATGAGGACGGACGCGGCGGTCATCGGACCCCACTGGGCTCCGTACTGGTTGACGAACTTCTGCAGTCCGCCCGCGAGTGTGAGGTTCTCGTCGCCGACCATGAAGGCGGAGGCGTACGCCACTTCGCCCCAGGCGGTGATGAAGGAGTAGAAGGCGGTGACGGCGAGTCCGGGCTTGGCGAGCGGCAGGATCAGCCGCCAGAACGTGCCGAACGGGGTGAGGCCGTCGACCTGCCCCGACTCGTCGATCTCCATCGGGATCGTGTCGAAGAAGCCCTTCATCATCCAGGCGCAGAACGGCACCGAGATGGTGAGGTAGGTGATGACGAGTCCGGCCGGCTGGTTGAGCAGGCCGATGCCCGCCATGATGTTGTAGATCGGCACGATCAGGACGGCGACCGGGAACATCTGGGTGATCAGCAGCGTCCACATCAGCCCGCGCTTGCCGGGGAAGCGGAAGCGGCTGACGGCGTAGCCGGTGGTGGCGGAGACGAAGACACCGATGACGGTGGAGAGCCCCGCGACGACCACGGAGTTGCCGAACCAGCTCAGGAACTCGGTGTCCTTGATCAGGTTCGTGTAGTTCTCGAACGTCGTCTCTTTGAAGAAGTCCGTCGTCGTGGCGAACTTGGCGGGCTTCAGCGAGGTCAGCAGGACCCACAGCACCGGGAAGACCGCGATCACGGACGCGACGATCAGGGTGACGTGCAGGGCCACGGACGCGGCCGGGGAGCGGTCGCCGCGCTTCCGGGGCCTGCGGGCGGCGTGCCGGGCGGAGGTTTCCGTGAGAGTGGTCACCAGTTGTCTCCCTGCGTGCGGAGCACTCGCCGGTACACCATGGCGAAGAGCATCAGGAGTACGAGGATCAGCACGCCCCAGGTGGAGGACTGCGCGAAGTCGCGCGGGCTGATCTCGAAGGAGAATTTGTAGGCCTGGGTGACCAGGATCTGGGTCGCTTCACCGGGTCCGCCGCGGGTCAGCAGGAAGATCACCGGGAACATGTTGAAGGTCCAGATGGTGGAGAGCAGGATCACCGTGGTGGACACCGGGCGCAGTCCGGGGAGCGTGATGTGCCGGAAGCGCTGCCAGGCGGTGGCGCCGTCCATCTCGGCCGCTTCGTACTGCTCCGAGGGGATGGACTGCAGTCCGCCGAGCAGGGCGACCATCATGAACGGCACGCCGAGCCAGACGTTGACGGCGATGACGGAGAACTTGGCCCAGGTGGGGTCGTTGAGCCACGGTATGCCGTCGATGCCGCCGCCGCCGAGGATCTTGTTGAGCAGCCCGCGGTCCTCGTTGTAGAGGAAGCGCCAGGCGAAGACCGAGACGAAGCCGGGGATGGCCCAGGGCAGGATCAGGGCCATGCGGTAGGCGGAGCGTCCCGCGATACGGCGGTTGAGGATGTTGGCGAGGCCCATGCCGAGGCAGAACGTGATGCCTACGCAGGAGACCGTCCACACCAGCGTCCAGCCGAGCGTGCCGAGGAACTGGGTACCCGTCAGCGCGTCGACGTAGTTGTCCACGCCCACGAACTTGTAGGTGGCGGGCAGTTCGTTGACACCGATGGACCGTGCGACGTTGCGCTCGTTCGCGTCGGTCAGCGACAGCCAGATGCCGCGGCCCAACGGGTAACCGATGATCACGCCGATGACGATCACAACGGGGGCGACCATGGTCCAGGCGTACCAGTGGACCGACATGGCCCGCCGGAGCTTGCTCGGTGGTGCGGATTTACCAGTACCGCGGCTCCGGCCGCGGGCGACAGTGTCGCCCGCGGCCTTCGCCACCGACTGGCTGGTGTGGACAGCCATCAGTCGGCCTGCCTTCCTGAGTTACTTCCAGCCCTTGAGGAGCTTGCGGTAGGAGTCGCCGGTCGTGGACGCGGCCTTCTCCGGCGTGGTCTGGCCGGTGAGGACCTTGGTGTACTCGGTGACGAGCGGCGCGAAGAGGCTGCCGGTCTCCGGGATCCACGGGCGCTCGACGGCGGTCTCGACGACCGGCTTGAAGAAGCCGACGATCTCGCTGTCCACGGCCTCCTGCTTGGCGTACGCGGAGGTGCGGGTCGGGAGCAGGTTCAGCTCACCGGCGGTCTGCGCCTGGGTCTCCACCGAGGTCATGTACTCGACGAAGGCGTAGGAGGCGTCGAGGTTCTTCGAGCCCGCGTAGACGGCGAGGTTGTGGCCGCCCTGCGGGGCACCCTGCGAGGCCGAGCCGGCCGGGACCGGGGCGATGCCCAGGTTGGCCTTGTCGGCGAACTCCTTGCCGGTCAGCGTGTCGGCGACGGCCCACGGGCCGTTGATCATCATGGCGACCTTGCCGTCCTTGAACGACGACTGCATGTTCTCCCAGCCGTCGGTCGCGTCGGTCTTCGCGGCGCCGGAGTCGACGAGGTCCTTGACGGTCTTGAACGCCTTGACGCCCTCGGGCTTGTCCACCGTGACGGACTTGCTGGAGGCGTCGACCAGGTCGCCGCCCTCGCCGTACAGGAAGGAGAGGAACCAGTACGCGTCGTCGCCGCGCAGGTAGAGGCCGGTCTTGCCGGTCTTGTCCTTGATCGCCTTGGAGACGGTCTTCAGGTCGGCGATGTTCTTGGGGACCTCGACACCGGCCTCCGCGAAGATCTTCTTGTTGTAGAAGATGCCCATGGAGTCGATGACCTGCGGGACCGCGTACGTCTTGTCCTTGTACTTGGTCGACGCGGCCGCCTGCTCGAGGAAGTCCTTCTCGTTCTTCAGCGCGGCGGTGCCGTCCAGCGGGGCGAGGTAACCGAGGTCGGCGAACTCGGGGGTCCAGGCGACCTCGGAGCGGATGACGTCGGGAGCACCGGCGCCGGCCTGCGCCGCGTTCTTGAACTTGTTCTGCGCCTCACCGAAGGGCACGTTGACGTACTTGACGTCAACCTTCGGGTGCTTCTTCTCGAAACCCTCGGCAAGCTTCTTGAAGACCTTGTCCTCGCTGCCGACCGTCGAGGTGTCCCACCAGGTCACCGTGCCGGAGAGCTCGCCCGAGCTCTTGCTGCCGCCGGTCTCGTCATCACTGCCGCAGGCGGTTGCCGCAAGCGCCAGGGCCGCGACCAGGGCGGTGGCCGTTATGCCACGTCGCATCTGAACTCCTTCAACTGCCGTACCGCTCCGTCGCGGCGCCGGGTCGACGTGAACGTAACAAGGATGAAAGACGACCGAAAGACTTTGCGGAAGATTTCTGCAAGCACCGACGATCGTTACATTGGCGTGTCCGCAAGGTTGCCGTCAAGCCTCTTGACGGGAGCCCTGTATCCCTGCCCACACCAGGCCAGAGCCCCTCTCCACACGGTGCGACGATCCGACTGCGGGCAGCTGACAGCGTCCGCAAGGCCTTGCAAGATGTTGCTACGGAGAGACCGGCGGGCCCTCGCTCCTGGGCCCGGCCGCCCAAAAACTGCGCATGGTGGGCAATACGACACGCGCCCGGTACAGTCCCCTCATGACCGCACGGCTTGCCGATATCGCAACTCAGGCGGGGGTCAGCGAAGCTACGGTCAGCCGCGTACTGAACGGCAAGCCCGGTGTTGCAGCGACCACCCGCGAATCAGTCCTCGCGGCGCTCGACGTCCTCGGGTACGAACGCCCCGTCCGGCTGCGGAGGCGCAGCGCGGGCCTCGTCGGCCTGATCACGCCCGAGCTCGAGAACCCGATCTTCCCGGCACTGGCCCAGGTGATCGGCCAGGCGTTGACCCGGCAGGGCTACACGCCGGTGCTGGCGACCCAGACGCCCGGCGGCTCCACCGAGGACGAGCTGACCGAGATGCTCGTCGACCGCGGCGTCTCGGGCATCATCTTCGTCTCCGGTCTGCACGCCGACACCTCGGCCGATATGCAGCGCTACGAACAACTGCGGGCCCAGGGTGTTCCCTTCGTCCTGGTCAACGGCTTCTCGCCCAAGGTGCAGGCGCCGTTCATCTCCCCCGACGACCGTGCCGCGATGCGGCTCGCGGTGACGCACCTGGTGTCCCTGGGGCACCAGCGCATCGGTCTCGCGGTCGGCCCGAAGCGCTTCGTTCCCGTACTCCGCAAGATCGAGGGCTTCCACGCCACGATGCGGGAGCAGCTCGGCCTCACCGCGGAGGCGGTGGAGGAGCTGATCCAGCACTCTCTGTACACGCTGGAGGGCGGCCAGGCCGCCGCCTCGGCGCTGATGGAGCGCGGATGCACCGCGGTGGTGTGCGCGAGCGACATGATGGCGCTCGGCGCGATCAGGGCCGCACGCCGGATGTCGCTGGACGTACCGCGCGACCTGTCGGTGGTCGGCTACGACGACTCGCCCCTCATAGCCTTCACCGATCCGCCGCTGACCACGATCCGTCAGCCCGTGACAGCGATGGGTCAGGCGGCGGTGCGTACGCTGCTGGAGGAGATCGGCGGTACGCCGGCCCCGCACAGCGAATTCGTCTTCATGCCTGAGCTGGTCGTTCGCGGCTCGACGGCTTCGGGCCCCGGCCCCGGCCCCGGCCCAGGATCCCTCCCTCGTCGTTGAGGTGCAGAATGTGCGACCGGAACCCGACCGGAGGATCATCGGGCGGAGTGGGACGTATCTGGCAGACTCTGCGCCTATGGGTGATTCGCACGTGACCACACAGGAAGACCGCATGGCGGCCAACCCGTCACCCTTCGTGGACGAAGCGGCGGCCACCGGATCGACACAGGTCGTCGGCCGGACACGATCGTGGTCCCTGCGCTCGCTGCGGTCCCCGCGTCGCCCTCGCCTCTGGTTCGAGATCCTCCTGATCGCGGTCAGTTACTGGCTCTACTCACTGGTGCGCAACGCCGTACCCGAGCAGCAGGCCGCGGCCCTCCGCAACGCCGACTGGATCTGGTCCCTCGAGCACGCGGTGGGGCTCGCCTTCGAGGAGACGGTCAACCAGGCCGTCAACTCGGTGACATGGCTGATCGTGTCGATGAACTACTACTACGCGACGCTGCACTTCGTCGTGACCATCGGTGTGCTGATCTGGCTGTTCCGCCGACATCCCGGCCGCTACGCGGCGTCCCGGCTGATCCTCTTCTCGACGACGGCCGTCGCCCTGCTCGGCTACTACCTGTTTCCGCTGGCACCTCCGCGACTGATGAGCGGCGGGGGCTTCATCGACACGGTGATGCTCCACCAGACCTGGGGTTCGATGGCTTCGGGCAACTTCAAGCACATGTCGAACCAGTACGCGGCGATGCCGTCGATGCACATCGGGTGGTCGCTGTGGTGCGGTCTGACCGTCTGCGCCCTGGCCACCGCCCCGTGGGCGCGGATCCTGGGCCTGCTCTACCCGGTGGCGACACTGGTCGTGATCGTGGCGACCGCCAACCACTTCTGGCTGGACGCGGTGGGCGGCATGGCCTGCCTGACGTTCGGCTACGCGATCTCGTACGCCTGGTACGGGCGGCTGCCGCACCGGCTGCCACGGCGGCCGGCGACCGCGGGGGGCCGTGGCCGCATGCGCTCGCTGCTGCCGGTCCTGGCACGCCGCACCCGCCGCGACGTGCCGCACCCGTCCGACGAGCCGAGCCCCGTCCCGGCCCACTCGGCCCCTCCGGGCTCCGGCTGACCCCGTCCCGGGGCTCCGCCCCGGACCCCGCTCCTCAATCGCCGGAGGGGCTTGATCTGCCTCACCCCGCCGCCCCGTAGAACCGCTCCTCCACCACCGCCCGCGCCCGCCGCGTGATCCGCCGGTAGTCCTCCAGCATGTCCCCGACGTGCCCAGGCTCGTACCCCAGGTACCGCCCGACCGCCGTCAGCTCCCGCGGGTTCGAGGGGAACGTGTCGCCCGGCCGCCCCCGTACCAGCATCACCGCGTTGCGCACCCGTGTGGCCAGCACCCACGCCTCGTCCAGCGTCTGCGCCTCCTCCACCGGGATCAGCTCCGCCGCGCACGCCGCGGCCAGTGCCTCACGCGTACGCGTCGTCCGCAGGCCCGGCTCGGCCCAGCCGTGCTGCATCTGGAGCAGCTGCACCGTCCACTCGACGTCGCTCAGCCCGCCCCGGCCCAGCTTCATGTGGAGCGTCGGGTCGGCGCCCCGCGGTATGCGTTCGGACTCCATGCGCGCCTTGAGCCGCCGGATCTCCCGGACGGCGTCCTCACCCAACCCCTCCGCGGGGTAGCGCAACGGATCGACCAGCTCGATGAACGCGCGCCCCAGCTCCTCGTCCCCCGCCATGGGCTCGGCGCGCAGCAGCGCCTGGCTCTCCCAGACCAGCGACCAGCGACGGTAGTAGACCTCGTACGACTTCAGCGTGCGGACCAGCGGGCCGCTCTTGCCCTCGGGACGCAGGTCGGCGTCGATGATCAACGGCGGGTCGGCGGTCGGCAGCTGCAGCAGCCTGCGCATCTCCGTGATGACGGTGTTCGCGGCCCGGGCGGCTTCCTCGTCGCTCACGCCCTCCCGCGGGGCGTGCACGAACAGGACGTCCGCGTCCGAGCCGTAGCTCAGCTCGTGCCCGCCGAACCGGCCCATGCCGATGACCGCGAACCGGGTCGGCAGGGTGTCGCCCCACTGCTCGCGCACGGCGGCGCGCAGGGCCCCCGAGATGGTGGCGGCGTTCAGGTCGGTGACCGCGGGTCCGACCCGGTCGACGAGCGCGCCCGGATCCTGTTCCGCGGGGTTCTCCTCGGTGCCGTACGAGCCGATCAGGTCGGCGGCCGTCGTACGGAAGAGCTCACGCCGCCGCACCCCGCGCGCCACCGCGACCGCCGACTCGGCGCCCGCAGCACGGCCCACCGCGGCCAGCACCTCCTGCTCCAGATGATCCCGGGTGCGCGGCTTCAGCCCTTCCGGGTCGCCGAGGATGGCGACGGCCTCCGGGGCTCGCATGAGCAGGTCGGGGGCGAGACGGCCGGCGGACAGGACCCGGGCGAGGTTCTCCGCCGCCGCGCCCTCGTCCCGCAGGAGCCGCAGGTACCAGGGGGTCTTGCCGAGCGCGTCGGACACCTGGCGGAAGCCGAGGAGCCCCGCGTCCGGGTCGGCGGAGTCCGCGAACCAGCCGAGCAGGACGGGCAGCAGCGTGCGCTGGATGGCGGCCTTGCGGGACACACCGGACGACAGGGTCTCCAGATGGCGCAGGGCAGCCGCCGGATCCGCGTATCCGAGGGCTTCCAGCCGGACGATGGCGGCCTTCGCGCTGAGCCGGGTCTCGCCGGGCGCCAGCTGGGCGACGGCGTCCAGCAGCGGCCGGTAGAAGAGCTTCTCGTGCAGGCGCCGCACCACCGCGGCGTGCCGCCGCCACGCCTTGTTGAGTTCGGCGACGGGGTCCGTGCGCAGCCCGAGGGAGCGCCCGAGCCGCCGCAGGTCCGACTCGTCCTCGGGCACCAGGTGCGTGCGGCGCAGCTTGTAGAGCTGGATGCGGTGTTCCATGGCGCGCAGGAAGCGGTACGCCTCGTCCAGCTGCGCCGCGTCCGCCCGCCCGACGTATCCGCCGTCGGCGAGCGCCCGCAGGGCGGCCAGGGTGGAGCCGGCGTGCAGGGTGGCGTCGCTGCGCCCGTGGACGAGCTGGAGCAGCTGTACGGCGAACTCGACGTCCCGCAGTCCGCCGGGCCCGAGCTTGAGCTCACGGTCGACCCGGTCGACGGGGATGTTGTCGACGACGCGACGGCGCATCTTCTGTACGTCGCCGACGAAGTTCTCCCGGTCGGCGGCCTGCCACACCAGCGGGGACACCGCCTCGACGTACTCCGCGCCGAGCGCGGGGTCACCGGCGACCGGCCGGGCCTTCAGCAGGGCCTGGAACTCCCAGGTCTTGGCCCAGCGCTGGTAGTAGGCGAGGTGCGAGGTCAGGGTCCGCACCAGCGGCCCGTTGCGGCCCTCGGGGCGGAGGTTGGCATCGACCGGCCAGATGGTGCCTTCGACGGTAGTGTCGGCGCAGATCCGCATCATGTGGGCGGCGAGGCGGGTGGCGGCCTGCATGGCCGCGCTCTCCTCCTCCCCGTCCACCGGCTCCCCCACGAAGATCACATCGACGTCGGACACGTAGTTCAGCTCGTGTCCGCCGCACTTGCCCATCGCGATGACGGCGAGCCGGCACCGGGCGGCGTCGGCGGGGGCGGCGGTGCGGGCGATGGCGAGTGCGGCGCGCAGGGTGGCCGTCGCCAGGTCGGCGAGCTCGGCGGCGACCTGCGCGAGGTCGGTGGTGCCGCAGACGTCGCGGGCCGCGATCGACAGCAGGGAACGGCGGTAGGCGACCCGCAACGAGTCCGGGTCGACCGCGTCGACGAGCATGCGTTCGAATTCGGCGACGCCGGGGTGCAGATCGGTGGCCTCGTACGTGACGAGCACCTGCCAGTCGCGGGGGTAGCGCGCCAGATGGTCCCCGAGCGCCTCGGAGGCGCCGAGTACGCCGAGGAGCCGGTCCCTCAGCGGCTTGGCGGTGACGAGCGTGTCCAGCAGGACCTGCCGTTCGTCGGCCTCCTCCGCCTCCACGATCCGGACGAGACTGTGCAGGGCCAGGTCCGGGTCGGACGTGGCACCGAGTGCGTCGAAGAGGACGGGATCGGACCGTACGGAAGAGAGCTCGGGCAGTTCCAGGAGCCGTTCGGCTGCGGACGGATCGGTGAAACCGTGCCGCAGCAGTCGTGTGAAGTTGCTGCTCCTGCGCCCAGGCACCGTCGTCATCCCGTGTTCTCCTGCCCGCGGACCCACGCGTGTCCGCCCTTCGAGCCTAGCTGTGCGCCGATGAATTCGGAGCGGGAGCGGAGTCCGTACTTCGCAGGCACGATGAACGGAACGATCACGCCGAAGGCTCTCAGGAGGCCGTCATGCCGGACGGGAACGCCACCCCGGACACCGGCCTGGACCCCCGGTACAGCGGCGAGAACGCCACCGCCCGCCCCTGGCCCGAGGCGGTCGCCCTCCTGACGGACGCCGAGCTGTACCGGCTCACCACGGTCCGCCCGGAGGGCCGCCCTCACGTCACCCCGCTGATCGGGGTCTGGTCGGACGGGGCCCTGCACTTCTGCACGGGCGCGGCGGAGCGCAAGGCGCGGAACCTCGCCGCCAACCCGGAGGTGGTCCTGACCACCGGCGCCAACACCCTCGACGAGGGCTTCGACGTGGTGGTCGAGGGCCGGGCCGCCCGGGTGACCGACGAAGCCCGCCTGATCGCGCCGGCCGAGGCCTGGGAGACGAAGTACGGCAGCGACTGGCACTTCGGCGTCACCGACGGCATGTTCTCCAACGGCGCCGGCGGCCGAGCGGAGGTCTTCGCGGTGACGCCCCGCACCGCCTTCGGCTTCGCCAAGGGCGACCCGTACGGCCAGACCCGCCGGCGCTTCACCTGACCTGCCCGGCGCTTCGCCCGACCGTGCCGGAACCGCGCGGGGCCGGCGGCACCCGGCCACCGGCTGCACGGGGGCGGGTCCCGACGGCGGCAACCGGCTACACCGGGCGGGTCCCGATCACCACCGTGGCGTACAGCTCCTCCGAGACGACCACCCGCGCCCTCAGCCCGCTTCCGCCCACCGTCTCCGCGGCACGCTCCGCCTGCCGCTCACTCGTCTCGACGAGGAGGCTGCCGCCGGGTGCCAGCCAGTCGGGCGCTGCGGCGACCACGCGCCGCATGACGTCGAGGCCGTCCCCACCACCGTCGAGCGCCACACGCGGTTCGTGCACGCGCGCCTCGGCCGGCAGCAGTTCGACGTCATCGGTCGGCACGTACGGCACGTTGGCGAGCAGAACGTCGACGCGCCCGCGCAGCGAACCGGGCAGCGGCTCGAACAGGTCGCCCTCGTAGACCTGCCCGAGCGCACCGACATTGCGCCGGGCGCACCGCACGGCGGCGGGTTCCACATCCGTGGCGTGCAGTTCGACGTGCGGCAGCGCCGCCGCCAGCGCCGTACCCAGGGCCCCTGAACCGCAGCAGAGGTCGACGGCGACGGCCGGCTTCCGCCCGGCGAGTGCCACGGCCTGGCGGACCAGGAATTCGGTACGGCGGCGGGGCACGAAGACCCCGGGGTCCACGGCTACGCGCAGCCCACAGAACTCGGCCCATCCGAGCACGTGTTCAAGTGGCAGACCGGCAACGCGGCGTTCGACCATGGCGGCGAGTTCCGCGGGACCGGCGGCGGTGGAGAGAAGGAGCTCGGTCTCGTCCTCGGCGAAGACACAGCCGGCGGCGCGGAGCGTGGTGACGATCGAGGAGACGGTGTGCGGTGAAGCGAATTCCTGCATGCGGAGGAGCCTTTCGGAAAACCGATGGGCGCTCCGCGATCGCCTATGCCGTGTCGGGCACGCGACGGCGAGTGGTGAGCACCCGGCCTGCTGAAGCGGTAATGGGTCTCACCTCCTGGGTCGGTCCCGGTCTCGGGACGGGTCACCTTACCCGAGTCGGGCCGTTCACCACACGCCCTGCTCCCGGGACAGGTGCGTTCCGAGCGTGTGCCCGTCGGCCCGGCGGAAGACGTCGGCAGGAACGTCGTCGGCCGACAGCACCCGCGCGCGGCTGAGGCGCAGTTGGGTGCCACTGCGGCCGATCACCGACACGGGCGGTGAGTCACCGGCACGGGTGGTGCGTCACCGGGTCTCGACGTAGCACGTGACCACCGGATCGGCACCGATGCCCCACCTGGCCTCACCGGGCCAGCTGTACCAGAAGTGACCCTTCTCGGATGACTCCCGGGTCCAGGCGGCGGGCGCCGACCCGTACGCCTGTCGGCACGCGTCGCCGGCCATCCGCTTCGCCTTCCTGTCGCCCGGGTACGCGGCGTCGAACCGTGCGTGGGAGAAGACGCGAACCTCGTGGGGCTGCGCGCAGGGGACGGACACCACCAGGTCGAGGGTGCGGGTGCCCGTGGTGAGATCGGCGCAGCCGCCCTTCTTCACGTCACCGACCGCTGTGACGGCCCCCTTGGCGTCGAGCGTCTGCTCCGAGGCTGCCGGCATGACCGGCGCGGACTTCCCGAAACCGCTCACCTGCAGAACGGCTCGCAAGCCGGTCACCTCGCCCAGGGCACTGTCCTTCTTGTCCAGCAGGGCCGAGAAGTCCGCCTCCGCCCGGGTGACCCGCCCCTTGGCGTCCGCGGACATGCTGAGCGACACGGGCGTCTGCGTGCTGTTCGGGTCGATGTTCGCGGTGAGTTCGGAGCCCAGGTCCTTGGGGAACAGGCGCAGGGCGTTGAACGCGGTGAGTTCCGCCAGGTAGGTGCGGCCGCCCTTCTTGGTCGCGGGCGATTCCTTCACTTTCTGGGCTCCGCTCAGAATCTCCAGGAGCGTGCCGCCGAAAGCGGACTCGGCTCCTCGCAGCGCATCGATCGCGGCACCGGCACCGAACGCCTCCGAAGACCCTTCGTAACGCAGCCAGTAGCCGGCCTCGCCCGCACGCAGCCGGATGCTGTCCGGCTCGACCGCCACCCGGGTACGCGCGGGTGAACGGCCCTCCCCCAGCCGGACGCCCAGCAGTGCGTCCTGGGCCTCGTCCGGCAGGTCCTCAGCGAGTGTCCAGTCGATCGAACCGACGGCCCGGCCGCCCGGGAAGTCGAGCCGTCCCGAGGTCTTCTGCACCGTGTCACCCGACGGAGAGGTGAAGGTCAGCGTCTGGGTGAAGCTCGCGGTACGCGCCGCCTGGGTCGCCAGGAGCGCCTGGCGGGGCTGCTGCTCGACCGGCACGCCGTAGACCGGGTGGGCGGGCTTGTCGTCCGCGGAGCCGCCGGCACAGGCGGTCAGCAGCAGGGTGGCCGACAGGGCGGCGGCGCACAGAGGGAGGAGGCGTCTTCTGATCACGTCGGTTCGACCGCGAAACCGCCTGAGCGGTTGCCCTCCCCGGGGTAACGGAACGATCACCCGCCCCCTGACATTGCTCACCAGGAGCGGCGGAGCCGTACTCCCGCGTGCCGTCACGGTGCTCCCCCTTTACGGCATCCCTGGCATGGGCATGGTTCGAGCTGGGGACAGTACCGAACACACGGGGGGGCAGCCCATGTTCGATGGCGTCAGAAACAACCGCAGACTGAAAAGGATCGCCCGGAAATGGTCCTGGTTCCGCGAGGACGTCTTCGACGCGGTGTCCGACTTCACATGGTCCCGCTCTATGTGGGTGATCGTGGGCAACGCGGCCACATTCCTCAGCGCCCTCGCCGCGTTGGTGCACAACTGGTCGCGCCCGCTCTCGTTCGCGGACTATGCCGTCGTCCAACTCGCCTGCCTGGCCTGCCAGGCGGTCGCCCTCATCCCGGTCGTACGGCCGGGACGGGCGGCGACGCCACGAGACGTCGATGATGTGTCCGAGGGGCAGCAAAGCCTGGCGATGACCACCGCCTGCGGTTCGTGGCTCTTCGGCGTGTTCCCGGGCGCGGGCCTGCTCGTCTTCTTCGGCGTGGACGTGGACAGCCCGCCGTGGGCCGCCGTGTTCTACTCGGGAACGGCCGTCATGCTGGCCTGCATAGCGGGCGCGATCACCGCTGTAGCCGTCTCCGACAAGGTAGGGACACGGCTCCGCGAAGCGGCCGGGCCGTCGGCCGGGTCCGACTGGGGCGACGGCGGGGACGGTGCCGACACGGACTCGGGCGGCTTCGACGGGGACTGAGCAGCTGCGCCGTCTGTGAGCACCGGGTTGGAGTGCTCAGGCCCATGGCCGGCGCCCACACCCACCCGAGAGGCGATTCGGCCTCAAAACAAAGCCAGTTGGCGTGCTCAGGCAATTCCTATACTGACCGGATGATCACTGTTCCGACAGGCGCTCTCGAAGTGGCCATGGTCCAGGCGGGCACACGCGCCGCAGACACGTTGCGTGACACCACCGCGTTCGCCCGGCGTATCGAAGACCTCGGCTACCGGCGACTCTGGTACGCCGAGCACCACCATTCCCCGGCCATCGGAGCGTTCCCACCGGTCGTCCTGACCGCCCACACCGCCGCGTCGACGTCGTCCATCCGGATCGGCTCCGGGGGCGTCCTCGCACCGAACCACGCACCGATCATGCTGGCCGAACAGTTCGGCACCCTGGCGGCCCTGCACGAGGACCGGATCGACCTGGGGATAGGCAGAGGCCCCGGCACCTTCGACGAGACCACGGCTCGGGCCCTGCGCCGGGGCGCGGGCCCGACGACGGACGACGAGTACCGCGACGATGTCGCCTCGACGCTGCGCCACTTGCTGGACGAGGTCGCGCTGGGTCCTCTCCCGGAGCCGTGGTTGCTGGCGTCGAGCACGGCCGGTGCGTCACTCGCCGGGGAACTCGGCCTGCCGATCGCCTTCGCCCATCACATCCGCCCGGACAACACTCTGGCCTCGCTGAGCCGCTACCGCGAGAGCTTCACACCGTCCCGGTGGTGCGCGCGGCCGCGTGTGCTGATCTGCGTGGAGACGGTGTGCGCCGGGACCGAGGAGGAGGCGTCCTGGCTCGCCGGCCCGATGAACGTCGTCAAGGCCGGACTCCTCCAGGGGCGGGGCGACATCCCGTTCCCCACCCCCGCGCAGGCCGCGGCCCACCCGTTCACCGCGGAGGAGAAGCGGGCGCTGACGAGTTTCCGTGCCCACCAGGCACACGGTGCGCCCGACACCGTGGCACGGCAGTTGACCGACCTGGTGGAGCTGACCGGTGCGGACGAACTCATGCTGGTCACGCCGGTCCACGCGTTGGCCGACCGCCTCAGGTCGTACGAACTCGTCGAGCAGCACGTCATGTCGCCGCCACCGCAGCAGCCGTGACGGCCGAGCGGGGGATGCCTCCCCTTTCCCCGGGCAGCGGAAGGTAGCACCTTCCTCCGACACCTCAGCCTGGACCGGAGACGTTGCACGAGGGCCGGGAGTTGGGCCCCGATTTGGGCCCGAGGGCCCACAGGGAAATCGCTCTGGTGACCTACTCTCGCCGCTGGGGGGTGGATGAGTATGTCGTTTCATGCTGATGTCGTCGGGGCGGGCGGTGTCGCGCGACGCGCGATGCCGCAGCAACTGGTGGTCGCGCGCTGGCTCGTGTACGTGCTGTTCGGGGCGACGGTCGTGGGCGGCTTCGGCCTGCTGCTCTCCGCCGCCCAGGTGGACGCGCTGGGCGGCCTGTTGCTCGGCATGCTGCTGTACGCGGCGGCGCCCGGTGTCACCGGGTGGCTGCTCGCACGCCGGGCGTGGACGGGCGGCAACGGGGTCCGCTGGGGGCTGATCGCCGTACAGGCCTGGCTGATATCCGGCGGCCTGGCCAACCTGCGGGACGGCTCGGTCCAGGGCCTCACCCAACTCGTGCTGCCCATCGTGATCCTGGTCTTCCTGTGCACGAAGGACTCGCGGGAGTGGTTCCGTTCGGCGCCGTCCCATCGGCAGGAGCGGCCGCCGTTCTCCCTCCCCCACATGATCACCTGGCGTCGGGACCGCGGTCAGTCGGCGGTGGAGTACACCGGCCTGGTCGTGATGGTGGTCGCCATCATCACTGCGCTGATACTCAGCGGTGTCGGCGGAGAGATGTCCGCTCGGCTGAAGGAGGCCATCTGCTCCGTCGTCGGCCAGTCCTGCCCGGCCGACGGTGGCGGTGAGACGCCCCAGGCGGGCGACGAAACGGGCGACGGCACGGACGGTTCCGTAGACGGAGGCGTGACCACCGGCGGCACGGGCGGCAGCACGGGCGGTACGGAAGGCA